>NZ_JACJTV010000033.1 GCF_014698845.1 Coleofasciculus sp. FACHB-1120
CCAAGAGCGAGGAAATGCTGAGACACTCAATTCGCTTGTTACTTCACTACCTGAAGTTTTGGGATGTGCCTGTTCCAGCTTGATTCATACCCCCATTCAGCAACGCCAAATAATGTTGCAGGGGCTACCCTACAACATCATTTCCCCAATTACTTACGCTTAACTTGGCGAGTCTTTGCTACTCAAAACACGGATAAATTCCAGGGGTAAGCCGTCGGTATCGGCAATGAAAGCAACTTCGTAGACGCTTGAGCCGATCATTTGCTGCGTTGGCTCTAAAAGTACCTTCAGGGGGGAAAACTGCTCTGGAGAAGTCTGTGCTGCCTCATCAAAGCGTTCTTTTAAAGAATTTAACCAACTCGGCAAATCAGATGCCGTATCAGTGATATCAAAAGACAAATGGTAGTACCCGACGTAATGCTCATCTCCAAAAGCATCGGGGGCGGGTTTTGGTTGCGGAATCTGGATTAATTCAATGCGTCCGAGACTACCCTTCATCCAGCAGGCGAGGGTGATCCCGGCGGTGAAGCGTTCGCAGACAGCAAATCCCAGATGTTCGTAGAAAGCGATCGCGCGATGAATATTTGCCGTGCGGATCGAAACATGATGCATGATTTTTGTCCTTTGCGATCAGTCTTTAGCTCTTAGTGTTTAGTCCTTAGTGATAGCGTGCCAGTCCTTAGCCGATTGACAATAACTAATCACAAATGACCAATGACTAATCAACAAATGACTAATCACGAACGAAATTATTCAAACAACCGAAAATAAGGATATCTCACAGGGATACCCGGTTCTTTTTCCAAATCAAAATTAATCACTTCCCAGCAGGGTTCTTCTTCCGGTTCTGGGCTAAACTCTACCGGCAATCCGTACAGCCTGGGTTTCGGCGGATCTGACTGCCCCCGCCAAGGGGTGCTGCGTTCCAGATAAGCACTAATTAACTCCCGATAGCGACTGGCAATAATGACTCGCGTCGCTCGGTAGCCTTGAGTATACAGCCGGTCTAGGGCTTCGTGAATCTCAAACCGAATCCCATCCGGATGGGTGTGTTGCCGGTACCATTCATCACTCCACCGACGCCAGTGACGCCCAGACTGTAAATGAATCAGTTCACCAGTCTTCGGATCTGCCTCAAAGGCACCATGACGCGGACACAGATAAGTATCCGTCAGCGTCAAGGCCGGAATCGTTTGGCGGCAATGGGGGCAGTGAATCTCCGGCCCAAAGATCGGGTACTGTAAGCCTGGATTCATCATGGAGTGTGTATCGGCATTCTATTCTCTGTCCAACGGTGCCAGTGGCTTTATTATATCTGTGTAGGTGAAGCTTCGCCCTCACCATAAAGAGTGTGGTTATTTTGTGGAGTCACTGAGCGCATCTTGTGAGTAATTTAAACCCGTCCTTCGGTGCCGATAATTCCTATTGGCCTAGCCCCGATCTCTCCTTAGCTGCCTTTGTCGCCCCAAATGCCGTTGTCATGGGTTGGGTAAAGATTGGTGCAGGGGTCAGCATCTGGTTCGGGGCTGTGGTGCGAGGAGATGTGGAACGCATTGAAATTGGAGAACGGACAAATATTCAGGATGGTGCGATTTTGCACGGCGATCCGGGCAAGCCAACAATTGTGGAAGATCATGTAACCATCGGGCATCGCGCTGTAATTCATTCGGCTCATATTGAACGCGGTTGCCTGATTGGCATTGGCGCAGTCGTGCTAGATGGCGTGCGCGTGGGTGCTGGGAGTCTTATCGGTGCTGGCTGTGTGGTGACGAAGGACGTGCCCCCTTTGTCGCTGATGGTGGGGATGCCTGCCAAGCGGGTGCGCGAACTTTCTGAGACTGAGACGGCAGAACTCATCGAACACGCGAAGCGCTACGAGAAGTTGGCTTTGGTTCATGCAGGCAAGGGGACGGATCTGGGATTTACGACGCCTCATTGATGTCTGGGAAAGTTGGGGAGTCCGGATAAGTCAAGGGATGTATCAAACTGTCCCCCGATGCCTAAAAATAAAATATGAGAATTGTTCAAAAATCTTTAAGCAATAAGAGAGGAAACTTCAATGGAGTTTGACTGGCGCGTGTTAATCGTTTTGCTGCCAATTATCGCAGCAGCAGGCTGGGCAGGGTTTAATATTCTTCCGTATGCTCTGAAACAAATTCAGGGTTTTCTCAACAGATCCTGAACGAGACGATACAAGTAATTAGCAGTAACCCCCTTGTTCCCCTTAGTCAGAGAGGATCGAGGGGGTTCTTGGTTGAGAAGACTGGACAAAGAATACGACCTAACCCTACCCCTGCCCCTTCCCGCTCTTCGTGGATGGGTTCAATATTCTATTCTCCCCTCTCCGTTGAGGTCGAGGGGCTGGGGGTGAGGTTCCGATGGATTTTAGATCCGAATACTCGCGCTGACGCGCCGCTTCGCGAACAGGAGATTGGCAAACCGAATCATTGAACGAAGAATATCCGCCCTATCAGTGCAGAGAGTGTTAATTTAAGGCAGACAAATCTTCTTGAGCGATCAAGGCACCAGCCGTCCACGGTTTTTTATTGTATTCAAAAGCGCCAATATCTGGTTGCTTGCCGACAAACCCATTGGTGTAAGGAGAAGCGATCGCACCTTTATCTACAGCCGGAGAAGTAGCAGTGAGTTGATAGTCGTGATTGCTTCTATTGACAAACTGTACATCGGGAACAGTGATTTGACCTGCTGAATTTCTTTCCATGACAATATTGTTTTCCACTGTCATTCCCGCTGCGGACTGGGTATCTTTAAATTCTTTTGCAATATTATTTTTGAGGATGGTGCCTTTCATATTAGAGCGAGACGGTTCCCACCAAATCTCTCCATCTACAGTGTTGTTATACACTTGCCTATTTGTATTTAAACAGGCAGTGCCGTGACTGTTTATTGCAATCCCATGTTTGGGAATATTCCACAAAACATTGTGATGCACTACATAGTTAGAACTGTTGCCGTCTAAATAAATTCCCATGCTGCCAAAATAATGCAAACTGGGGTTGTATTCTGCTTGGCTATCGTGAATTTTGTTATAAGCAATCTCAGTCCCTTTGCCATCGTGTCCCCATGCCTGCACCGTACCTCCGTCGCTATTTTGCCGCCCCATATTAAATACTTCGTTGTACATCACCTTGCCCTGCGTCAATTCATTAATATTGATTGCGCCCGGAGTTCCTAAATCAAATAGGGTATTGTACATAATTGCATTGCCTGCGCCTTTAATATGGATGGCGCTGCTAGTCCCGGAGTAATTTGTATCGTGGATAATTGAATTGGTAATCTTACTCGAATTGCCTTCGATTCTAATTCCCGCTCCTGCCGCATACCTAATTTCGCTATTTTTTACTTCGTTGTTATTTCCTCCAAGTAAAATAGCGGGGGTTCCTTGGTCGTACCAAAGATGGGGAATCACTGCGAAGTTAGAACCATACAAAAGCTTTATTTTGTTAATCGAAATATTTGAGCTATTGTTTGAGTGAATACCAGATGCAAAGATATTGATATTTTCTAGGATTATATTAGATTTATTGTTAATATCAAACGCCCATTGTCTTTTTTTGACTTCTACACGGTTGCTTGCCGGATTACTTCCGTCTATCGTCCATAAATATAAATTTCCCGAGGCGTCTCTAAACCATTCTTTCGGTGCATCTAAAGCTTCATACTTACCCCAAATATAGTAATAATTTCCTGCTTTTGGAGCATAGCCTAGAGAGTTTGCATAATATTGATAATCGCTAAAGTTAATAGTTTTAGGCGTATGACTGGTAATGGTGCTGGTATGGGGTACCCAGTTGGGACCCGGAACATGATTGACTTTGGCGTTATTCCAAAAGCCAGTAGGAAAGTCACTTAAAGCTTCATCTAAAATTGTGCCGCTGACTCGTGAATTGTCAGCAGCATTTGGATCGCTAATTGAACCGCCATCCGCGATCGCTTTGTCCTTACTGGTAATTTGTGCTGGGTTTTTGTTAATATTAGGCCATCTTGCCTCAACCATCATTTCATCATTTACAAAGACCTGGTTATTCCCTTCACCTAAATCCCAGTTCATCGTTGCTGTGTAGACTTGTCCGCTAGGGTGATTGTGCAGAGTCCAATTAGAAATTGGGTCTGCACCGCTAATTGTTACTTGTTCATTTTGATAAGCTTTAAAAATAATGGGCTTTCCAGCAGTTCCAGAGTTAGCGGGAATAACAGTTTCTCGGTAAATCCCGCCTTTAATCAAACAAGTATATCCAGCAGTCGCTACACTGGCACACTTTTGGATATTTTGAAAGGGTTTAGATAAAGTTCCCGAATTAGAATCTGCTCCAGAAGTCGATACATAGTAAACTTTTGAGTCTTGTGCAGAAGCTGAACCAGGTAAGTTTACTTTGCTACTTATCAAGACTAGGCATAATATTGTCGTAAAAATTAAAAATAACTTTGCAAGCAAACGAATATTCTTGTTTAGATAATTCATGGTAAAAATAGAATATGATATTTGAATCATTCAAATAAATTTTAGGTTGTAGCTAGATTAATTGCGTGTTAAAAACTTAGGCAAAAAGCAAAGTAAACCAATATCCTTTTCCCCAATAGTTCGCTTCTAAAAGTGCTTAAATAAACGATTTAGAGTAGAGCGTACTATGCGGTACATCATAGCCCTCTAGAGCTTTACTGAAATCCGTAAAAATTCGGACGATCAAAAAACTTTAGCGTCTCCCGAACGAGAATTTACTGAAGAGTTGTTCTCGCTCATCGAAAGTTGGTGGACGCGGTAGCGAAGCGATGTTGCTCGTAGCAAATCGCTCTATTGTAATCATCAGCGCTCAACCGTTAGCGTTGAGGGCAAGGGCGGGTGACAAATGCCCGTACAGCACGTCAGCTGTCAATAGGGACAGTTTCAACCCGCCCATTTGGAATCGGCTCTCCGCAAGCTGAAACCTTAGTTAGATGGTGCGTCTACTTAAAAGGTAGTAGCTAACCGTTGAGTTTACTTAAATGGTTCTAGCTGATCCGCACGCAACCAGACATTTGGTGCTGGCACCTGACCAAATTTGATGAGTGCGTAGTCACCCCGCAATTGTACAACTTCACCCTTGGTTTCAAATATGTAGGAAGGGAAGCGCGAGTCGCTAGCCTGAGCTTCCACACTGTTTTCTAATTTTTCTCGCACAGCACGAACCAAATCGCCGGTTTTGACTGCCATATTTTTGTTCTGCCCTTGTGTCTAGTTCATCACTATTTTAGGTTCTATGAGGGCGGGAGAATCATCTGAAAGCGAATTTACTTAGAGGATGCCTGAAAAAGTCACAATTGAGAGGCTTAGATGGGAGAGATCCCCCTTGAAAGGAGGGACTTTGAGCTGAATTCTCCCCTTTCTAAGGGGAGATAGGGGGATAAAACAACTTTTGATACTTTTCAAACATCCTTTAAACGCTCGCTCTTTCAGAGCCGGTTCACGAAGGCGGACGCCTATATGTTATTTGCGGCTTTGTGGTTCAATAACAACCCGAAGATAGTTTCATGAATTATTTAAAATTGCTGTACTTATCGAGGATAAAATGAGCCGAATTGATAAATATACTGATGCTAAATATAGAAACGCATTTGGTTTTACAAGATTGAAAATTTTTCTAACTAATTATTTTATTTTAAACCGAACCAAGCTATCTTGGATTATCTCACTAATCAATAACGCTCAAACAGTCAAGTAGCAGCCAGCAGCCAGGAAAGGAGTAACTCGGTGAATAAGCCATTAAAACTGAAGTCCCGCATTTTGCTAGGATATTCTGTTCCAATTTTATTGGCAATGGGCGTGGCTGGAGTGGTGCATTACAACATTCACAAAGTCGCTAAAGTTGCGGAAGAAGTCAAGTCGATACAAAACGATATTATCCAAATAGATGAAATGATTCTTGGGATATCCGTAATGCTACGGAATACCAGAGGTCATGTAGTTTTTCCCAAAGATAAAAGCTACGAGAAAACCTACGAAGAAGGAGTTGAGTTATTTCGAGAGGCATCCACATTTTTAGATAAACGGATTCAAGACCCTCAGCAGCGAGAAATTTTGACTAAAGTTGTGGAGACTGGTCAGGACATTGATGAGAAGTCTAGAAAAATATTTGACTTGCTCGATAGCGGTAAAATTGCCGAGGCTGTTGAGTTAACGAAAGCTGTACGGATGCTGGAAATTAACGAGTGGCGTGAGGATATGCTTAGGCATGCAAATAATCAGTTGGTAGCACAAGCTAAACAACAAGATGCCGCAATGTATTGGCTCACGATTGTAGTTTGGCTCGGTGCCATATTATCTGCAATATTTGCTTTGGGAATTGGTTCGTTAATCGCTTCGCGCATCAGCCAGCAGATTAATGAGATCGTCGATGCGATCGCTCACTCTTCCAGTGCGATCGCAAGTACTGTTGAACAGCAAGAACGCATCGCCACCTCGCAAGCCAGTTCGGTAAATCAAACTACTACAACGATGGATGAGTTAGGAACTTCTTCCCAGCAATCGGCTCAGCAAGCCGAAGCAGCCTCTGCGGGGGCGCGTCAGGCTCTCATGTTAGCCGAAGGGGGAACCCAAGCCGTGCAGCAAACCTTGGGAGGGATGGCGATGCTCAGCGACAAGGTAGAAGCGATCGCAGCTCAAATTCTGCAATTGAGCCAACAAACTCAGCAAATCAGCAACATTACAAACTTGGTCAGCGATCTCGCGAACCAGACAAATATGCTAGCGCTGAATGCTGCTGTAGAGGCAGTTCGGGCTGGAGAACATGGCAAGGGATTTGCTGTGGTGGCGGGGGAAATTCGGAAACTTGCCGATCAAAGCAAGAGATCAGCCGAGAAAATCAACACCCTCGTCGTTGATATCCAAAGCGCGATTAATTCAACCGTGAAAGTGACAGATGAGGGCACGAAGACGGTAGAAGAAGGGGTACAGTTTTCTCATCAGACGGCGGACGCCTTCAAGGGGATGACGAGCGCCATCAACCATGTAGTTACGAACAGCCAACAAATTGCCTTGAGTGCCCAACAACAAGCGATCGCGATTCAACAAGTTGTTGATGCCATGAACGTCCTCAACCAGGGAGCAAAAGAAACGGCGAGTGGGATCGGGCAAACCAAAGCAGGCACCCAAAACCTCAACGAAGCAGCCCTAAACCTGAAGTCAATTGTTTAATCGCCAATGGCTAATTGATAGCTCCGGCTCCTCGGCACCCCTGCCCATCTGCATTTTCTAGCCCTGGCACTGGGGACAAAAATGAGTGGAGCGTCCGGCTAATCTAATCCGCTCAATCGGAGTGTTACAGACTCGACAAGGGGCACCCGTGCGGTTATAAACCCAGGCGACGCCGCCGTAGTTGCCATTAACGCCCTGCACGTTGAGAAAGTTACTAAAAGTCGTTCCCCCAACCTCAATACTTGCTTGCAAAACTTGAATAATTGCCCCTCTCAAACGCTCAATTTGCCCTAATTTCAGATCGGCACAAAGGGTTTTGGGTGGTACACCACTGAGAAACAACGCTTCATCAGCATAGATATTGCCGACTCCAGCCACCAACGATTGATCAAGCAGGGCAGTTTTGATGGGACGGCGGCGATTTTGCAGTGCCAGCGCCAGATAATCCACGGAAAACGCTGCGGAAAAGGGATCGGGGCCTAAAATCTGTAAACCAGTGATGATGCTCTCTGGTGGCGTTCCTGGCGGTACCCACCACATCTTGCCAAAGGTTCGCTGGTCAACAAAGCGCAACTCCTTCTCACTGGTCTCCTCACTGGTAAAAAACAGCCGCACTCGCGTATGTTTCTGGAGTGATTCCTGCGGGTCAATCCACAGCAGCTGACCCGTCATCCGCAGGTGAACGCCCAACCAGGCAGATGAGGAGAGTTCTGCCAGCAGGTATTTACCACGCCGGTGCCACTGAATAATGACTGAACCGGCAAGCCCAGCCAAAAAATCTACAGAGGAAGGGGGGTGGGCAATTGTGCGTGCTAGCAACACATCGCCACCCCAAATTTCCCGATCCAGGGTCAGTTGATTTAGACCCCGGCGAACTGTTTCAACTTCAGGCAGTTCTGGCACAACTTAACGTGTGTCAGTGCCCTGATTGGGAGCGCCTTGTACAACTGAGCTACCTTCTCCAGACTCTGGTGCAGCAGTGGCCTTCCCATCAACAACTCGGTTGCCCTGACCTGTTCTGCGAGTCCGCTCGTCGATGGTGGTTTGTTTGCCACCGGAAGCGGCAGTAGCGGGTTTCTTCCCTGCCTTCGGTGCTTCAACCTCTAGCACTTCGTTCTCGGCAAAGTTGTTGGTATTAACGCCAGCGTAGTTGGGATTATTAAAGCGGACGATTACTGAGTATTTGATGCCGCTCTGGTCTATGGAAGCGACTGTCCCAGTATCCTGAAACCAGAAAGATTCTTTACGGAGAATCTGAACTTTTGAACCACGTTGAACCATAAGTGTTTTTATCCCTTACGTCATTAAGGTACAGCGTACTACTCGATCGGGAGCTGCTGAGCCTCCTAGTCTTTAAGTTTTATTACTGTTCGATCCAACGCAATCGGACGAAGTGGGCAGGACGACCCCAGATGTCAGGTGCGACTGAAATGTCTTCTATCGCCAAATTAAAGGGAATGGACGTTGTAATGTACTGTTGGGCGAGACCGCCCAGGTCGGGGGTTAATTGGGCAGCAGCGGTGGTAGCGATGCCCAAACCCAAAAGTTGCTCGATGGGGCCACGAGGCAGGACGAGATGGATACCCAAGGCGAGTCCAGCAGTGACAAGCATCCCGACTGACAAATTTGTGCCGCAACGCGGATGCACGGCAAGGTTCCATTCTCCACGGGTAATCCGCCGGAGGGCAGTATGAACGGCACGATGCAAATCAGCACTGTTGACTTGACCGTAGAGGTAAAATCCTTGGTCGGTGGAAAGCCCCCCTAGGGTGTTGTTATCGAGTTGGCTGGCGGTTGATATCGGTCTGGCATTTGGGGAGCTAGAGGTGTCGCTCAAGACCCAAACAGTAGCGTGTTCTAAGGCGTGAACCTGACGCAGCATCAGGATTTCTTTTAGCCCAGGAACAAAGTTCAGGGTTCTGAGGAGATCGGCATCTTGTGTCGGTTGAGGAGCCGGGGAGTCAAAGCTCCAGTCAAAGCTCCAGAAGTTGCCAGTCTGGGAAGAAGTAGAAGCAGTAGTCATAGACGTAGAACTACTCCAAAAGCAGATGGATTAACTGGGATGTTTTTCAACTCTAGCGTTTACGCCTTTGAGTTGTTGCAAATTTTTGAGAGAGTGGCACGAGTGGCATGAGTGCTACTCGCGCTCGGAAGGATGTCACCTTAGTATTCTGTCGGTAGTATTTTGTCGGTAGTATTTTGTCGGTGTTATTGCTCCAAAGGCTACTCTAGCAAGGCAGATTGACGAGCAGGCTGCTGAATGGGAATTTCGATCGCGAATGCTGTGCCTTTTCCTGGCTCTGAGAAGCATTGCAACCTTCCTCCATGCTTCTCAACGACAATTTGATAGCTGATGGCTAATCCCAGCTCGGTCTCTCTTTGGACATTTTTATTGGTGAAAAAAGAATTAAAAATGCGTGACTTGACTTCGGAAGCGATACCCGGCCCATTATCGATAATCCGAATCGCTACTTTGTCAGCGACTCGGGGCACAGATGTGCCGTGTGCGTCTTGTTGATTGTCTGCTGTGTGTTGTTCTTGAGTGCTGACAATTGAGGTTTGGATGACGATTCGGCTGGGATGGCTTCGGATTTCATCAGGCGATCGCTCTTTGTCGTAATTAGTCAAGGCATCAATGGCATTGCTGAGAATGTTCAAAAACACCTGATTGAGTTGTCCGGCATAACACTCTACCGGGGGTAAATCCCCATACTCTTTGAGGATCTGAATTCCCGAATGTTCTGTCTTGGCTTTCAATCGATGCTGCAATATTAGTAAGGTACTCTCAATTCCTTCATGAATATTGACCGGCTTCATCGCTGATTCATCTAAGCGCGAGAAGTTCCGCAAACTCGAAACAATTTGGCAAATTCTGTCAGCGCCTACTTTCATGGAAGATAACATTCTGGGCAAGTCTTCAATCAGAAAATTTAGATCGATTTCTTCTGAACGTTCCTGAATTTTCAAGGACGGCTGAGGATATTCTTGCTGATAAACTAATAGCAGATCCAATAAAGCTTGAGTATATTCATCTAAATAAGTGAGGTTTCCGTAGATAAAATTAACCGGGTTGTTAATGGCGTGGACAACACCGGCAACCAGTTGACCCAAACTCGCCATTCTTTCCGACTGAATCAACCGAGCCTGAGTATTTTGTAGTTGTGTTAAGGCTTCAGTCAGTTGTTGAGATTTCTCGCTGAGCATCTCGACTTGTGCTTCTACCTGGGCGTGCAAATGAGCCTGTTTTAGCAAGTTAATGTAAGCTTTGGAGTGGTAGCGGATACGAGCAATCAGCTCAATTTTGTCTGGCAGTTTTACCAAATAGTCATTAACATCCAGAGCAAAGGCTTCCGCTTTGAGCGCTGGATCTTCTTTCGCTGAAAGCACAATAATCGGCACATCTCGCGTTGCAGAATTAGCCCGGAAAAACCGCACTAATAACAACCCATTAATTTCGGGCATTACCAAATCTTGTAAGATGACTGTTGGAGAAATTTCCGTCGCCATCTGAATCGCTTGAGTCGGCTCACTACAATAGTGAAAGATGATATCTTCTTCAGTGGCAAGCATCCGACGTATTGCTACACCGACCAGAGCCTGATCGTCAACGAGCAAAACTGTTAAAGGCTGTTCCAAAGATGAAGTTAATTCTGTCTCTTTAAGCATTGCGAACATTCATAAACGAGAATATTTCACTTTTTTATAAAAGAAATTCCTAGTTACGTTGAAAGTTGGCTTGTCTTTTATACTTAAATTGATTAAATAAAATAATTTTTATAATGAATTATTTTTAATAAGTATTCTGATTGTTAAAAATCGTCCGCGATCGCGATCGCTTTTTCAGACCTCTGCCTACAGGAATCCGCCAGTGTTCAGGCAGAATGTAGTCGTTGATACAAAAATACTTTAGAGCATCAGTTTATTTGTGACAAACAAAGCGTAAAGTTACTGGGTCAGCCAAATTTAGAAGGGTTGCAGAAGACTCGCGGTTATTCATGTGTCTACAGCAGGTCAACCCCTCCTATTTAACTTTAGTCGGATGCGTCCATCAATTGGGAGCCGCTGGTGAGGCGGGGGCTTCAGGGCTGTTTAGAGGTGCCGAACGGCTGGTGGGTAAGGATAATTCGACACTGGGACCACGATCGTAAATTTCAATGTCCCACTGCCCAGAACGATTGGATTCAAAGGCAATAAATCGACCGTTTCCGCTAATGGTGGGACGGCGGACTTCACCGAGAATATTGTCGGTAATGACCTCAGATTGCAGGCTTTGGCGGTCATAAACAAAGACATCTGGTTTGCCCCGTTCCTCGGAGATGTAGACGATGTAGCGACCATCGGCGCTAATATCTGGCTGTTCGTGGATAACCCCCGCTTGGTTGAGTCCGGGGAGAGGGATAAGACGACGGCGCTGAACGTCGTAAAGATAGACGCCGCGACGGGCTTGGCGATTTGAGGTAAAGACGAGGTAGCGACCATCGTAAGAAAAGCGGGGTTCTTGTTCGGCGGCTAAGCTGTTGAGGGAGGCTCCCAGCAGTTGCGGAGGCGGAGTGAGCAAGCCGCGATCGCGACATCCACTCAATACGGCGAATAAACCAACTGCTAGAACTGGCAGATAACGCTTGTATTTAGTCATTTGTCATTAGTTTTTCGGGATAGATATTAAATAACTTCAGTCTGGTGGGGGAACTACGTCAAAAGGGCGGAGATTCTCCCCGCCCTTTCGATGTGGCGTTTGATATTACGAAACCTACCCAACCAGAGTACTGAATGTAGCGTTGGGTAACGCGATCGCTTAACCCAATCTACGAGGTGAAGGGATGTAGGTTATTTAATCCGCGATCCTCAGTGATTCGTTTGCTAGCGAATCAGCCATTGACGAATTGAAAAGATATTGACAATTCGCTATTAATTCGCTATTTGCACAATTCCCAATGATTGACTGACCAACAATCCATAACCAATAACCCATGACCAATGACGAATGACGATTGTCTTTTTTCGCAGGGTTTCCCAGTTGCTCGCTTAGGAAATCACTTCATCCGCCGGTGTTGGCAAGGTACAGCAGTTGACTTCATTGATACAAACCTTGCCCCATTGCAAAGCCCAGCGTAGCAGCGCTACCCGATTGTCAGTCTTGGTTTTGGTCAATACATTGCTGATGTGGTTATCCACAGTTCGTTTACTGATTTCCAGCTTTTGGGCAATTTCTTGATTCGTTAAGCCAGAAGCCACTAGCTCAATGATTTGCAGCTCTCGCTCGGAAAGCGTCGCGGGGGTAAAAGTCTCGCTACTAGCCATAAGTATTTTTTCCTTAGTTATATCTACTTACTATCTCTTTAATTTTAGAAGATCCTTTGGGGGTAAGCCCGCTTGTGACTGGGATTGAGGCAATATCACCCACCTCTGGGAGTCGGGAAAAAGGCTGGGATCATCTTCAGCTTCTGTGAATATCCGGATCTAGGGGGTAGAGGCTCTGGTAGGCTGAGTTCATGTTGACAAGGAGTGCAGTTGTGACCCATCCCCGCGTTCTCTGCCTCGGAGAGATTTTGTTTGATTGTCTAGCCGATCAACTGGGGCGATCGCTTGAAGATGTCGAATCTTGGACGCCTTATCCGGGTGGCGCACCCGCAAATGTGGCGTGTGCTTTGGTGAAATTGGGAACCCCCTCTGGATTTATCGGCTGTGTCGGTAAGGATCAGCCGGGAGATCAGTTGGTGCAGTTGTTGCAGGAAGTGGGTGTGGATAGTACAGGCGTGCAGCGCCATGACACCGCACCGACGCGGCAAGTTTATGTAGTGCGATCGCTATCGGGCGAACGAGAATTTGCCGCATTTGGCGTTAGTTCCACTTCTGCAAAAGAAACTCGTGACACGACAGAATTTGCCGATACGCACCTACAAGCGTCTGCATTGCCAGAAGCTTTGTTTGAAAACGCTGATTTTCTCGTCCTGGGAAGTCTGGAGTTAGCTTATCCTGATGCGCGAGCGGCAATTACGAAAGCCCTGGAACTGGCAGATCGGTACAATGTCAAAATTGTGCTAGATGTGAATCGGCGCGATATGTTTTGGCCCGATCCCAGCGATTCCAAGCCGATGATTCAGGAACTGATCAAGCACGTCGATTTCCTGAAAATCACTGACGAAGAAGCTGAATGGTTATTTGAAACCACTGATGCTGGTGCGATCGCTTACCGTCTGGATTCCGTCGAGGGCGTTTTAGTGACCGGCGGTGAAAAAGGCTGTGCTTACTGCTTGGGCGGGAATGAAGACAAGGTGCCAGCTTTTTCCGTCAAGGTGGTCGATACCACGGGTGCGGGGGATGGGTTCCTTGCCGGGTTCATTGATCAGTTGTGCAAGCATGGTATTCAACATCTCGCTGATGCCGAAATGGCAAAGCAGGTGGTGACTTATGCAAATGCGGTGGGCGGAATCACCGCAATGAAGCCGGGAGCGATCGCTGCACAGCCAACGGCGGCTGAAGTGGAAGACTTCCTCAAAACGGTAAATGTTGAAGGTTGAAAGAATCGTTGATGCACGAGTCTGAATCGCTCTTGAGCTTGATTGCACAGCGAATTGCCAACAGTCCCAACCAGCGGATTACCTTTGCTCAGTATATGGAGTGGGTGCTGTACGAGCCGGACTACGGCTACTATGCCACCAACGCCGTTAACATTGGGCCGGAAGGTGATTTTTTTACCGCTCCCAATCTGGGTGCCGACTTTGGCGAACTGCTGGCTGAGCAATTTGTCCAAATGTGGGATATTTTGGGGCGTCCGGGGCGATTTACGCTTGTGGAAATGGGGGCGGGACAAGGACTCCTAGCAGCAGATATCCTGCTGCATTTACACCAGCATCATCCAGCATTCTTTAATGCCTTAGAGTACCTGATTGTTGAAAAGGCAGCGGGGCTAATTTCCCAACAGCAGCAGGTGTTGCAGAAATTAGCCCCAATATTCGCCCAAACGCAAGGCGCTACACCCGTCAGGTGGTGTTCTCTGGAGGAGATACCTAGCGCTTCCATCACCGGCTGCTTTTTTTCTAATGAGTTGGTGGATGCATTGCCGGTGCATCAGTTTGCGATCGCGCAAGGGAAGCTCCGAGAAATCTATGTCACAATGCCAGATGGAACCCATTTTGAGGAAGTAATCGGCGAACTTTCAACGCCTCAACTGGCTGAGTATTTTGATTTAGTGGGGATTAAGTTGCCCTCTGCTGCCTATGCAGATGGCTATCGCAGCGAGATTAATCTAGCCGCTCAGAGTTGGCTGAGTACAGTTGCTGACAAGCTGAAGCGCGGATATTTGTTAACGATTGACTACGGCTACCCAGCGGCTCGATATTACAATCCCCAGCGGAGCCAGGGAACGCTTCAGTGTTATTACCAGCATCGGCACCATAACGATCCTTACGTGCAGATTGGGCAACAGGATATCACCGCTCATGTAGATTTTACCGCCTTGGAGCGTTGGGGCGATCGCTGCGGCTTAGCATTGGTCGGTTTTACAAAGCAGGCGTTGTTTCTGATGGCGCTGGGATTAGGCGATCGCATTGCTGCCCTTTCCAATAGCGATCGCCCGATTATCGGGACGCAAATCGAGCAGCAAAGCATTATGGATGTACTGCGCCGTCGTGACGCCCTACACCAGCTCATCGATCCAACGGGATTAGGTGGTTTTGGCGTACTGGTGCAGTGCAAAGGGCTAAGAGAGGAAGAGAGAAAGCTAAAGCTCAAAGGTTTGACGATGCCATAAAACAATTAAAAATTTGCTTTTTCATTTTTAATTGTTTCAGCAACTTCAATTAAATTTTCAATTTTCTTGATATTTGGATCGCCTGCTAAATAACCAATTCCGCGATGTAAATGCAGGCGAAATTGAGTCGCCAAAGTCTCCCGATCGGTTCCTAATCTATCGTTGTAGCAGCGCTGTTTTAAGGCAATTAATAGAATATCAGACAATTCTCCCCCAAAGACGCGCCAAGTCATTTCGACATTACTATCTGCTGGAATTGGCACCGGCGAAGGGATTGTTGGCTCTGCCAGAGAGCGACAAAATGCCCAGCGGCAAAGAATATTCCACTGATCAATTTTGGTGTTGCGCTTGAGCTTACTTAGTTGATCTTTAGCTGTTTGAGAAAGGCGAATGCGGTCAATGGGTGGTTCCATCAGTCTTTAAATAGAGCCTTGAACGATAAAACGTGAGGCTTACTCGCCCGAAAGCGATCGCCTCCAAGGAGTGCTAGGCACGGAGCGCCCTCTAATTCTTTACATTAAACTGTAATTCAGTAAAAATTTTCTAATTAAATATCTTTTAAAGTTAACCTTTGCATACCTTTGGGTTTAGAAATAAAATAGAGTTTATTTGCAGGGTGGTAAGCCAAATGACGAAAGACCCCTATTTAAATGATGTGCAGGAGCCAATTACGACAGCTCCACCAGAAGTTTATCAAATCATTGAGCGGGTCTTACAGGCTGAGAAAGATAAGCTCTACATGAAACAACCGCGCAATATCAATGATGATATTTTGACAATCGTGAAGGAAGTCGTGCGATGAAGCTAACTTCCATTAAATTATGCAATTTTCGGCAATTTTATGGCAAAACTCCAGAAATTTTGCTGTCCTGTGGAGAGGAAGAAAATACTACGATTATCCACGGCAATAATGGTGCGGGAAAAACAACCCTGTTAAATGCATTTACGTGGGTATTGTATGAGAAATTTAGTGCTGCTTTTGCTTCACAAGAGCAGCTGGTGAATAAGCGATCGCTTGCAGAAGCCAAACCAGGTTTTCCAGTAGAATGCTGGGTAGAAGTCACTTGGGAGCATAACGATAAACGCTACCGAGCAAAACGCGAGTGTCGCGCTTATAAGGGTACAACTATTGAAAAAGGCGAAAGCAAGTTGTATATGCAAATCGCCGGAGATGATGGGATTTGGAGATTACCTACTCAACATCCAGAAGATATTATTGGGCGAATATTACCCGAAAGTTTGCATCAGTATTTCTTTTTTGATGGAGAGCGAATTGAACAAATTGTTCGCTCCGAAAAAAAAGAGGAAATTGCCGAAGCAACGAAAAAGCTTTTGGGGGTGGAAGTTTTAAATCGTGCTATCAAGCATCTGGGGGAGGCAAGAAAAACTCTAGAATCTGAGTTAAAAGCGATTGGCGACTCTCAAACTCAGCAGTTTTTAAAGAAGAAAGAACAGAGAGAAAAAGAAAGCGATCGCTTATCTAATCGTCAAACTGAAATTGGGGAAGAGTTAGCCGCTCAACAGACACTCAAAAAAGAAATTAGCAACCAGTTACGGGAACTTGATGCAGCTAAAAGGTTAGAAGAAGAACGAAAATATCTGGAAGAACAGAAAGCCGTAAATCAACAAAATCTCAAAAGAAGCCAAGAAGCATTAAAACAGGCTATTTCAACTCAAGGCTACACAGTTTTATTATCCGAGGCAACAGCAGCCTTCCGAGCAATTATTGATAATTTGCGACAGCGAGGCGAGTTACCATCTGGAATCGATCGGCAATTTGTCACGAATTTATTATATCAACAACGCTGTATTTGTGGTACGGAATTGCCTGAGGGAACGGCTGCTTATGAAAGTGTTGAAAGCTGGTTGGATAAAGCAGGAATTGCGGCTGTTGAGGAAACTGCGATTCGCATGAGTGCCCAAGTAGATGAAATTGATAAGCAAGCACCGGCATTTTGGGAAGAGGTGGATACAGAGCAAGCAAATATTACTCAGTGCAGACAAACCATTTCTCAAATAGAAACGCAACTAGATGAAATTCGGGATAAGTTAAGAAAAGATCCCAGTGAGGAAATTCGCAACTTCCAAAAGCGGTTAGATGAAATTGAAGCAAAAATTCGAGATTTAACTCTAGAAGAAGGGGAAAATCGCCAAAAAATTGCCGATATTAAAACTGAAGTTGAAAGCTTAGGGAAGCAAATTGCTAAACATGAGATGAATGAGGCAAAGCAAGCTCTAGCCCAGCGACGAATTGCCGCAGCGCAGGATGCAATTGAGCGATTAACTGAAGTGCGATCGCGTCTCGATCAACAGTTTCGCGTGCAGCTAGAAAAGCGGGTACAAGAAATATTTAGTGAGATTTCCTTTACCCCTTATATCCCAAAGCTTAGTGAAAAGTACGAGCTAACATTAGTAGAAAATACTGCCGGTTCAGAGTCACCCGTCGCCGCTTCTACGGGAGAAAATCAAATTCTCAGCTTATCGTTTATCGGTAGCATTATCGATAGGGTGCGCGATTGGAGTCATAAGGAAATGCTGATGGTTCCAGATAGCAGCACCTTTCCAATCGTGATGGATTCTCCATTCGGGAGTTTGGATGAAATTTATCGGCGGCAAATTGCGAAGACGATTCCCAGATTAGCGAATCAATTGGTAGTTTTAGTGACTAAAACTCAATGGCGCGGTGAAGTAGCAGCAGAAATCGCTACTCGAATTGGTAGGCAATATGTACTAACTTATTACTCTTCTAAGCCGGAATGTGAAAAAGATGCAATTGAGCTAAATGGAAACAGTTACGATTTAGTTAGACAAAGCCCCAATGAGTTTGAATATACGGAGATTGTAGAGGTGGATTATGATTTCTAGTTCATCAACTGTACAACAGGATTTAGTAACAGATACCTGGGTAAAAGCACCTTGGGAAGAATTTATTGCACTAGCTGATAATCCTGCTTATGAAAATGGTAGGTTTTATTACGATCGGGGCTACATGAGGATTGAAACAATGCCAATTGGTTCTAGTCACGGGCAGGATAATTCTATCATGTCTAAGGTAGTGAGTCTTTATGCAGCAGTCAGGAATATTCGGATTAAGGAACTAGTTAATACCAGTTTCAGGAAATCAGGGGCAGGCGAATGTCAACCTGATTCTGCTTTCTACATTGGCTCAGAATTTGTATTTCCACCGCGTTCAAATGCTCCAATTGACTTGAATGAATTTGAACCCCCAACATTGGTAGTGGAAATTGCGGCAACAACACTTAATGATGATTTAGGGCGAAAACGTTTACTCTACGAACGGTTAGGAATGTCTGAATATTGGGTTGTTGATGTAGAAACTGGGGATGCGATCGCATTCTCGATTTCCGATGGGCGGAGTGGCGAAATCCAAGAGTCGTTGGTATTACCAGGATTGACGCTTTCCCTCGTTGAAGAAGCACTACAACGCAGCCAATCTGAAGATGATGGGGCAATTACTCGCTGGCTGCTACAATCATTTAGCTAAAAATGCAGTCAAAAGAAAGAGGATAAAAAGAGCGATCGCTCTTTTTAAAATTTATCCGCGAAAGGAGTAGGAATGGAAGTTTCCCCCAACACAGCCCGGATGATTGATTATTGGCTTGGCGGTTCTCATTACTTCCCAATTGATGTGGAAGCAGCCAAGGTTTTTGCCGGGGTATACCCTGATTTCCCAATCGTTTTTCGCACGTTACGAAACTACATTGGTCAGGTATCTCGCTATATCGAATCCCAGGGAATTGACCAATTTATGGTTTTCGGTTCCGGATTACCAACTTGTGGGAATGTGCATGAAATTGTACCGCAAGCAAAGGTTCTTTATACCGATATTGATAAACCTAATATTAAATTGGGTCAGGAGATTTTAGCTGAGAACTCGAACGCTGACTACACCTTCTGCGATGCAACAAACCTTGATACGCTCGATCGAGCGATTGTTTCACAAGTGTTGGGGTCAATTCGGCGTCTAGGTATTGTTTTTGTCGGTGTTCCAGCCTTTATCCCTGATGAAATAATGACCCAGATGCTCGATCAACTTTATGATTGGGCACCGGCAGGTAGTTTCTTGGCGCTGGATTTTGATGGTGAAGCGGGGATCGTGTATCCGGAAATTCTAGAACTATTGGACTCGATGGGGGCGCATGTTTATATGCGTAATCCCGAAACGATCCGATCGCTGCTGGGACGCTGGCAATTAACCGAGCATGGTATCCTGCCAGTTGAGGCGTGGCAGGCTGACTTATCGGCAAAACCGATTGAGGCTAGCGAGCCGGTTTTTATGTATGGCTGCGTGGTTTATAAATAAATAAGATTGGTCGGCGCATCCCTACTGCAATGCTGCTGAAGCGTCGATTCAGTAATCAAAAACCTAGCCCCCAACCCTCTTCCCTACAAGGAACGGGGGAAAATTACTACCTTCCTATAGCAGGAAAGAGGTTCTCCCTTGGATTACTGAATCAGCTTTGTAGATACAGGGCGATCGCGCATCGCTATCCGCTGGCAACAAATTTGTCTAAAAATACTTCAAAGACTTTCGTTGACATTCAAGCCTTTTAATGGTTAAAACTCTCAAATTCCTGACAAATCCTGCCGTTACTTCCGTTCTTTTTGTGTCTCTATTGGGTTTATCAACGCCCAGTACTGCCGCTTTTTCTGACATTCAAAGCCATTGGGCGAAAGATTGCATTACTCAGTTAGCCCAAAGAAAGTTAGTGACGGGCTACCCGGATGGTAGCTTTCGCCCAGAAGCAACGGTGACACGCGCTGAGGCGGCGGTGCTGATGTTGAATGCCTTCCCGAATGCACCAGTAAAGCGCAGCAGCACAGCTTTTAAAGATGTGCCTGGTAGTCACTGGGCAAATAAAGCGATCGCTACCGCTTATCAAAAAGGCTTTTTTTCGGGTTATCCTGGCGGGATTTTTCAACCGAATCAAGCCATTCCCAGAGTGCAAATGATAGGCGTCGTGGCAGGTGCGGTGAATTACCCCATCCCGGAAAATGTAAGTCAGACGCTGGGGCAGTATTTTAACGATGCGGCGCAGATTCCAAGTTATGCCCAGAATGCGATCGCTTCCGCCGCCGTGGGCACCCTTGTCGTCAATTATCCCAACGTCAAACAACTCAACCCCAATCGCAGCGCCACCAGAGGCGAAGTGGCAGCGTCGATGTGTCGGGCGTTAAACATTTATACGATTCCGCCGCAGTATATAGCCGGGGTGGAAGTGCAACCGATGGAGGTGCGGGCTTTACCGGGAAAACTGGATGCAGTTCCCACCTTTAACAGCAACAGTCCCGAACTCGTGACAACTGAAGGCATTCTGCTGTCCACCTTCCCCCCAGCAGGCAAACAGGTGCCGGAAGCACATTTAAATTTCCCCTTCCAGGGGCGATTTGATTTATTTTCTCACCACATCGCCAGGGCAGAAAATTCCTCGCAAACGCGCACCCTGTACCAAGGCGTGATTTTGCACAATCCCGGCGATCAACCTGCCACTGTCGAAGTGCTGCAAGCAGCCAGTTACCTTTCCACGCCCGATGCGCCGTTTATTTCCTTGCCGGATATTCAGGATAATCCTAACGGCACCGTCTACGCTGGCCCTGGCAGTCGGACAATGAATGATGTGCTGCGAGGAATTAGGCAGGAAAAATTCTCTCAAAAGCTGACGATTCCACCGGGGCAAAGCCAAATGCTGATGAATCAGCCAATTCCGGTGAAGGCTCCCTCCTCGAATGGTCGCACCACGATGATGCGGTTGTCGAGCGATCGCCCAATTTATGTTGCCAATTTAGCCATGAATGCCCCCCGCAATGGCACTGGCAGCGAGAGGACACCTACTTTGGCTGAATGGCAAAAGCTGCTGAATACAGGCGGTTTGGCAGGAAAGCGCGATCCAATTCCCACACCATTAGATCCTCCCAGAGAACCTACAGTTTTTAGTCGCGTGGCGGGTGTGTCCCAAGGGGCACAATGGCAAGCACAAATGACCGATGGTTCTAATTCCTCAGATTTAACGATTCCTCAGCCGGGGAAGGCGTTTTCTTATGTATTAGGCACTCTGCATCTCATTACCCTCGGCACAAAGCAAATTCAAAGTGCGCCGATGCTAGTTCGCTATCCTGATACAGCGTATTTTGCCCACAGCAACTACGGGGTGGAATACAATCTCACTTTGCCGCTAAAAAACTCTACCAATCAAACCCAAACTGTTACTGTATCCGTGCAAACACCCCTGAAAGATGAGGGAGGTACAGATAGACTTTTGTTCTTAAATCCCCTCGCGAAGCAAGTGTTTTTTCGGGGTACAGTCAGGCTGCGTTACAACGATGATAATGGAGTAGAAAAGACGCGCTACGTGCATCTGGTACAGCGACGCGGACAACCGGGAGAACCATTGGTAACGCTGAAGATGCCGTCAGGCGACAAGAGAGTTGTACAGGTAGATTTTCTCTATCCCCCAGATTCCACACCGCCGCAAGTACTGACGGTGAGAACTGCCGGATCGCGTTAAATATGGAGTATGCGATCGCTTCGCTTCTGGCAACATCCCATCATTTGTTTTCCCAATCTAAGGCTCGCTCTGCATGGGTTCGGCAGATAATATAAAGAAAGTTCATTGTGCAAAGTCTTATTTCCTAATCAGACTATGAGCCAAAAGCCTAAAGGATTTGACCCAGCGCCTCGTCAGCCCAAGAAAAAAGAAAAAGTGGATTTGCCTCAAGAAACCGAATTCAAAAAACCGAAAGGTTTTCTTGAGCTTGGGGTAACGCTTTTTAGGCTTGGCAAGGAGTTGGTTAGCTTGGGAAAAATATATCTGGAGCAAAGGTTGAAACGGTTGCAAGGCAAAAAATGAGCATCTTAATTTAGAAGATGAACAGAGCGATCGCTACTTTAATCGTTTAGTTACCAATTAAAATACCAGATATTACAATAATGGGTGCAAACAGGATCAGGATTGCGAAAGATAAAGCTGATTTGGTGCAAGCCTTAGTCGCATCTGATAGCACAACTGGCCCTTTCCAAACCTACGCTGATGCGATCGCGTTTGCGGCAGCATTGGGGGCAAAGCGGAAAAAGCGATCGCCTTTAGGGGAAATCTCCAAAAGGGAACCGGGTGCGATCGCCCTAGAGGTTTTTGTATCTAGAGGCACCGACCGGGTGATCCAGTTATTAGCGATCGCTGAAACTAAAGACATCAAAATTCTCTCCCCGACTGATGAAAATTCTGAAGAACAACGCATCCGTATTTTTGAAGAGTATGCCAACGGGGGGCTAGAAATTTTACAAGAGGAGTTGCGGGGAATAGTAGACTATTCAACCACACTTTTATTACTCCTTAGTTCTGAACGCAACAAGGAAGAACAAGTAGAAGGAGAATTCGACCTCAGCAGGTTTCTCACTTGAGTTAGCTTCTATCCATTACGTTCGAAAAGTCTATCTAGCCAGCCTACCTTAATAATTAAATTATTTCTTTCTTCCTTTCTTCCCTTCGTGTACTTAGCGTCTTCGCGGTTCGTACTAAATATTAATCTTGCCATTATTGGTATTTTTAATTGTCAAAAAACGAAGATTCTCGCGGCAGTATCTTTGCAGGTATCGGGAGGCTCTCTGTGATGGTTTGTAGAGACGCGATTATAGCAATTCTCGTTTGGATGCAGTACCGTTTAACCCCACCCCTACCCCTTCCCGTTCACAGGAAGGGGTTCAATACTGCTCCCCTCTCCGCATGCGGAGAGGGGTTGGGGGTGAGGTTCCGAGTGTATTGCAACAAAGTGAAAACCGCTATAATCGCGTCTCTACTTATCAACTCATTCAGCCACACGAAGACCGTATCCATAATGAAAGGCTCAAGATAGAATTGGCGGTAATCCTACCTGCCTTGGCTCTACAAACTTGCCATTAAATCCCATTGCTTTATCTTCGATTGTTCTTCCTTCAGCTACCGCGCGGCGAATTTCTGCACGTTCCATGTCATCATCAACACCACCCAGCAAGTAAACAATTAATCTTGCGGCTAAGTCTTTTCCGGCAACTGAAACCCGCTTTTTATTCGGGTCGTACAAAACGCCATACCAAAGAGAATCAGGAGACTCCATGCCGCTGAAGCCATCATCCGCATCGTATTTCTGAAGTTTTTCAAAAATAGTTTTTAGCGAAAATCCCTTTTTAAAAACCAAAATTCCTAAAGCTTGAGCTAAGGCAACTTGCCCAACTGGGCGGAAAAGTATATTTCCTTCCCCCCCACCTTTCTCAAAATTGAAGCGGCGCATTTCCGGGGTTTCTGCACCATTTTCTAGCCTTTGAAAGCTGAGCAGAGTTGTTAAATAATCGAAAAGTTGCTTAAATTCCTCAATACCCTCTTCAAGTTCTCCATCCTCAGGACGCATGGGAATTAAACCCTTTTTGCCCACAGGTTTCCATTTGGGGAATTTGTATTCTAAGTAGCGCTCAGACATTTCTTTGAGCGCTTGCAGGGTAGTTAAAACGGTTGACTTAGCGGCAACTGTTGCACTATCCCAATTGACACGAGGATTGCGCCCGTCAATATCTTTTAGTAGAGGATGGGTGACAGCAACTTTTCGGGCAACAATTGAAAATGCATCATCTTCATCTAGCTGTGCCATCTGACCTTTACTTAAAGGTACAGCCATGAGATTGACATGAACAAAGATGGATCTCACTCGTCGTCGTGCCTGTTCCCGCGTCTCTCCAGTTACGACTGCTGAAATAAATTCAATGCCTATCTTTTCTTTGGCTAAGTTTTGCAAATAAGCCGGGTCTATCTGATAGCTCTGCCTGAGATCGTCAATTGTAATAACAGCACCTGAAGGCTTTTTATCTTTTTTATATCGTGGGAGTTTTCCCGTTTGAAGTAATTCCATTAAACCTTGCACTCCCATCAGTCGATGTTGACCATCTAAGGCAAAAATCGTGACATCTGGGGAAACGTTCAATAACCCTACTTTGCCGTCTTTATCGAGTGCCATAAAATCAGCCGCGGATTTAATCGCCCGTCCGTCTGCATCCCATTCGGCAGCATTAGGATTGTCTACCCAAGGTTGATTGACAACTACTAATACTGGGGGGAATTTATGAGTGGTTCGGGCTGCTAAATACTGCGTCAATGGCGCTTGACGCGACCAATCTAGAGGTCGTTGCTGAATTTCTTCTATGCTCTCGGCGTCGATTTCCACATTGTCTTTCTCTGGGTCGAATTTTTGCCGGAAAAGCGGCAGGCGAGACGCAAACCGAACGCGACTGGCAAACCACTCCAGGGTTGCCGAACCGATATAAGCCTCCGTGCCGCCCATTTCTATCTTCTGAACTAAAAATTGGTCGTTCCGCGCCAGATATCTATCTAGAAGGAGTGCGATCGCTTGTTTTTCTTGGTTTTCCCGTTCCAAAATCTGGGTGGCAAGGTCGGTTGTAGGGTTGCTGGGGCTGTTCATAGGCAGATTTAGCGGGGAATTTAATTAATTTTTAAAAACTATCAGTCAAAACTTGTTATGTCAAACATAGTTTTTAAAAACTTTATGTATACTGAGATTGTGTCTGAAACTAAATAGGCTGGGTATTTATGCTTACCCCCTCCTTTGAGTACGTTTTGCCTGTGATTCGGGGAATTCAGGCAGGGCGAGAATACTACGTTTCGATGTGTCCGGTACGATTTATCCCAAAGCTGTTCCCGTTGGACGATGGGGAAATGCCGCCGGAAATGAGGACAACGCGATCGCTCAACCGCACCCGCGTGCCAGAAATTGCCCGATATATTTTGAACAATCCGACTAACTACATTTTCTCGGCAATTACGGCATCGATTGACGCAGATATCACTTTTGAACCGATAGGTACAGAGACAGAAGCGCGGAAGATTGGACGCTTGAAAGTGCCGATGGATGCGCGGTTTGCCATCCATGACGGGCAACATCGACGGGCGGCGTTGGAAATGGCGCTGAAGGAAAATCCCGAACTGGGGTATGAAACGATCGCGGTTATCTTCTTTTTGGATATTGGTCTAAAGCGATCGCAGCAGATGTTTATTGATTTAAACCGCTATGCAGTCGCTCCCGATCCGTCGCTAAACATTCTTTACGATCATCGGGACGAGAAAACAAACTGGGTGCGGTCAGTAGTCAAGCAAGTCCAGGTTTTTAGAAACCTGACAGATATGGAACGCAGTACGCTGCCTACTCGCTCCGGCAAGCTATTTACTCTCAACAGCATCTATAATGCTACTCTTGCCCTGCTAACGGATCGCCAGGAGACTGAACAGCAGATTGAACGAGCAGTCCGTTACTGGAATGCAGTTAGTCGCTATATCCCAGCTTGGGAGCAAGTTCTACATGGGAAGGTTAGCGCAGGCGAAATCCGGCGGGATTACGTGCATAGTCACGCGATCGCGATCGCTAGTTTAGGCGCTGTTGGAGCAAGTTTGCTGTCGCTTTACCCGGAAAACTGGGACTCACATCTAGAAGGTTTGCAACAAATTGACTGGTCGCGCTATAACCCCGATTGGGAAGGGATAATTATGTCTAGTGGTGGGATTTCTAAATCCCGCACCAGTGTCAGTCAGATGAGTGCTTATATTAAAAAGCGCCTGAATTTGCCGCTGACACCGGAGGAGGAACGCTTGCAATACTAATATTTTCTTACATCTTAAGACTCTTGCTCTAATCCAAGTTCCTCATCAACTTCATCAGCGAATGAATAGTTTGATGATGAAATATCAATTTGCGGTAATCCATCAGCAAGTATTGCAGAAAATCTCTCAAGTACCATACCTTTTTTTCTATCTTCACTCAACTGATCGTGATCTCTTCCGTAAAAGGCATTTGTGTTAAAACCTTTATACAGTAATGTGTATACCTCAGTACAACTAGGCCATTGAGCTTTATTGGCTTCTGCCTTAAAGAAATTTAAAAGCTTTCGGTTAGACAAGATACGCTCACCATTAGCTGCATCAAGTTCTATTTTACGTGAGCCATAGTACCACAAGCATAATAAAGAAAATATTCTATCTTCTACAGCTTTGGCAACTTTAATTTTATCATTCCCAGGATTTATAGCTATAAACGTCCATAAACGGAATGGATAATCTGTCAGAATAGCATCTACCCTAAGAACACCTTTGTCATAGAGTCGGTCTAAGAAGTTTAGAACATCATCTATATTGCCTAGGTTTTTGTCTTTTCCCTTATACTCAAAATCCACCATTTTACCCAGGCGAACCATAGCTTTTTGGAATATTGCTTTGAAAGCCCATTGATTGTCTTTCATACTAGCAATAGCTGCTTGAGGTGCAAGTATTTCTCGATTATGCCAATCACTATCCTTGGCAATTTCCTGTTCTTTGATAATTCCTCTGTGTTTATTAGTTTGAGCTTGAAACTTACCAAAAGTCCCCTCAATTAAGTTATGCTCACGAGAATACTTGAGTAAGTTACGGTATGGCTTAAACTCAAGTAAAAGTTTCAGTAACCAGGGACGAAAGTTCACTTGGAACCCTTTTACTGCTGAGTCAAGGTAATTCTCTGGCAAGCGTGCAAAGGGTGTATCAGGTTCTCCGTCTTCGTCGCAGTAATCTTCTGAATAGTATTGGGAAAGTAAGCGTCCTTGGTATTCAACCTCCTGCTCATTTATGCCAAGTGCAGAATTTATGCTTTTGATGAACTCATTGACTTGCTTTTTGTCCATCGGATCGCGTGGCAGTTTCAGATCCAATGTTGCCGAAACTAACAGATCCAGATGAACTAGCGAATTCAGGTAGTAGGAACTATCAAATCGGTTTGAATCGTCTTGCCAACGTACTAGAGAAAGAGGAAGTCGCTCTTTGGAATCCTCACCTGTTCTCTCAGTTAGCAACGTTCTAACACATTGCGCGTTGATACTCTTATCATCGAGGATAAGTTCTCTAGCCTTGTCTACAGTCTTAGCATTCTTATTCAAATCAGTGAATAACTCACGGGAAATTCCCCGAATGGAGTAGTCACCTTCACCCAAAGCATTCTGAAAACCAGCACTCGGATGTAGCAAAACGAAGAGAACTGGAACCTTAGTTCGTTCCTCAACGGTGCGAAGAGTACCGCCCCGAAAGTTTTGATCTTCACGGAAGGTACGCAGTGCCCAAAGACGGTGTTGTCCATCTACAGCTACTGCAAGTACCCGATCTTCATCCCAGCGAAGTCGTGCAGAGAGTCCAATGGAGATAAATTGAACGCCGCTAAAGTTAGCAACATTAGCTTCTGCATGATTCCATTGTGTGTCATCAGGATCAGTACCATCCCAAGGAATAGGTGGAGGCTCAATACTTGTAGAGCTATCGAATGTATCCTGGATTTTACCATCGGCACCTTTCGGCATCAATACGATAGTAATAGCATTAAAAAACTTTAACTTCTTAGGATCGAGGAGGTAGCCCTTAACAATATCGTCCTCTACCCGCTTATCATCTATTTCTCGTTGGAATAGTTCTTTTAGTGACCATTGTGTGTCTAACGATGCGGGAATCTGTTCGGCAATCTTAAGCTCATCAATAGCTCGGTTAATTTCTACTAATGAAAGGAAGTAGGGTAGTGCTATTCCTTCAGATAAAGTGTAAGTTCCTGTCATACCATAGAGAGGCTTATTGAATCTTGCCTTTCCTTCAGTCTTTGGAATTATCAGCATTTTGTGTTATCCGTACCTAAGAGTAAATGATGGAAGAAACAGCCTGGATAAAATGTCCTCAACTAAGCCCTCTGACGCTAAATCGGAGAGTTCACAATCTTCAGAGGCTTGATTATCAACGTCATCCTCCTCATCAGCACCATCTGAGACAAAGGTTGGCATAGTGAATGAGGTATGAATCAATAGAAGCCTGCACCGATTAATATTATGACCAGCAGCTTTAAGCCGTTCACGTAGAATGCTTTCTTCACGAAGGTGGCTACAAATCCTGGAATGTAGATTACTTGCCTTACCTATATATAATGGCTGCTGAAAAATGAGGGAATTGTCCAAAAGCATAAAGAGCAATTGGCGGAAGGATGGATCAGCAGCGAACGCTCTCAAGTCACCTTCTTTAGTGAATGAAGTCTCAGGCTGAAGGCTTATCCTATGTGATGGGGGAAGTCGTGCCTCTCTAGAAGCGCAATGATCTTTAGAAAGTTCATCGAGAATAGATGCAGTGAAAACTTCAGGATCATGTATGGCAGTAGGTTTAAGCTCGAAGCGACGATACCAGGCGTATACACCACCGACATTTTCGGGGATGCGGCTAAGAAGAGCGCTATTTCCGCGCATCTGCGCCAAATCATACAAAAGAACATTCTCGCTTAGCTGCTGAACAGCTTCATTTCCCTGTAGCCATATCACAGCAGACTCCTTTAAGGCCTAAACGTAGCATCATAGTAGAGCGAGGTAGAGCTAGTGTTTCTGTTCCTAGTGTTCCCAATAAGCTAGGGAGGATCAATAAATCTCAAAAATCTCTTAGGCTAACACTTGAGAAGAAACGTCTAGCAAACACCAATGTTCCCCAGGTAGAGAGAAATGACTACAGCACAAGAGCCAGAAAATAAAGGGCAAACTCAGCGCATTATTGCAGAACTTGTGGAAGATATCCAACATCTCACCGCTGAAATCCAAATGCTGTATTGCTCAGATTCTATTCCCTGGGTAGTCGGCTATTCCGGTGGCAAAGACTCAACAGCTGTTTTACAGCTTGTCTGGAATGCGATCTCATCCCTCCCACCAGAACAGCGAACCAAGCCAATCCATGTTATCTCAACAGACACCCTAGTCGAGAACCCCATAGTCTCTACCTGGGTACGCAACTCTTTAGCACAGATGAAGGCGGCTGCACAAAACCAAGGAATGCCGATAGAACCTCATCTACTCCACCCAAAAGTAAAGGAAACTTTCTGGGTAAACTTAATCGGCAAGGGCTACCCAGCACCCCGCAATCAATTTCGTTGGTGTACTGAACGCCTAAAAATCCATCCTGCTAACCACTTCATACGTAAGGTAGTGCGAGTTAGTGGTGAAACAATTCTTGTTTTGGGTACTCGTAAGGCTGAAAGTGCTAAACGTGCTGCCACAATGGAGAAGCATCAAGCACGTAGAGTGCGCGATCGCCTCAGTCCTAATGCCAGCCTACCTAACTCCTTGATTTATAGCCCTATTGAAGATTGGCGTAATGATGAAGTATGGATCTACTTGAATCAGTCGCAAAACCCTTGGGGATATAGCAATAAAGATTTATTAACCATGTATCGAGGGGCGACAGCAGACAACGAATGCCCCTTAGTTATAGATACTTCTACCCCTAGCTGTGGGGATTCTCGCTTTGGCTGTTGGGTTTGCACGTTGGTAAGCAAGGATAAATCGATGGAGGCGATGATCCAGAATGATGATGAAAAAGAATGGATGCAGCCTCTACTCGATATTCGTAATGAATTAGATGAAAGGGACGATCGCGACAAAAGAGACTTCCGTCGCATCTGGGGAGCTGTCCAGCTGTTTGAACGTAATGTTGACGACGAAACCTCAGTTGAACCAATCCCTGGTCCCTATACAAAATACTGGCGGGAACATTGGTTAAGGCGAGTCTTAGAAGCACAAACCCAAATTCGTCGCACTGCACCTCTGGAAATGCGCGACATCACCTTAATTACCCAGGATGAATTAAGCGAAATTCGCCGCATTTGGTTAGAAAAAAAACACGAATTTGATGACAGTTTGCCGCGTATTTATGAAGAAGTCACAGGCGAATCGTTCCAAGATATCCGTCCTGGTGCCGAGAGGAAACTCCTAGGCAGTGATGAATGGGAAGTGTTACAAGAAATTTGCAATGACGACGGGATGCATCTAGAACTGATGGCGAAACTGTTAGATACAGAACGCCAATTTCATGTCAAATCTCGGCGCGGCGTCTACGAAAAATTGGATAAATGCTTTGAAAGCAGTTCTCGCTCTAAAGAAGACGCAATTCAAGATGCCCGCGATAAGCGCGACTTAAAAAATGCTGTTGTAGAAGAAGATATTGATAAAGTGAAACAGCTAACTTATTTAGAAGAAGATATTGACAAAGTGAAACAGCTAACTTGGGCAAGCATGAAATTTCCATCGCCAAAAGCAGATGACGCTAATGACTAAGTGCTGTTTATTCCCGATTACCCATTAGCCGTTACCGATTACCTATTCTCAATAAACTGTGATATTTCTCGAACTCGTCCTGCAAAATTTCGGCCCTTATCTGGGGCGACAAGTCATCAACCTCCGCCCCGAAACTGATGAAAATACTCGCCCGATTATCTTAATTGGCGGCATGAATGGCGGCGGTAAAACGACCCTGATGGACGCCATTCGCCTTGCCTTATACGGTTCTCGCGCCCAATGTTCTACACGCGGAAACTTAAGCTACAACGACTTTCTTACCCAGTCAGTCAACCGCAACACCCCACCCACAGAAAAAGCCCGAATTGAATTAGCTTTTGAAGTCATTCAAGACGACAAACCAACTATTTTAAGAGTTGTCCGATATTGGGAAAAGGAACCCAAAGACGGAAAAGATACTCTCGGTATTCTAGTAGATGAAGAATGGCCCGATAAAGCTCTTGCCAACACCTGGGACGAATACATTGAGAACCTGCTACCGCTGGGAATTTCTAATCTATTTTTGTTTGACGGCGAACAGGTAAAAGAACTTGCCGAATTAGATACTCCACCCCCTTTAGTTGTAGGGGCAATTCAATCGCTATTAGGCTTAGAACTCTCAGAACGTCTATCCGCGGATTTAGATATCCTCGTTAGCCGTAAGCGCAAAGAAATTGCTAGCGCTAAAGAACTCGCTACCTTAGAAGAAATTGAACAAAGACTTAATGTACAAAAAGATGAATTAGAAGCTGCAACCCAAGAAGTAGGTTCTCTGCGAAATAACTTAGATAGGGCTGAAGAAAAGCAGCGTGAAGCCTCTGAAAAATTTCTGTACGAAGGCGGGAAAATTGCGAGCGATCGCAACCGTCTAGAAAAACAAAAAGACCATTTCACAACCCAAGCAGAAAAGGCGCGGGAGGCGCTGCGAGAATTAGCTGCTGGTACCTTTCCCCTCACTTTAATTTCTCCCCTGCTTGAACAAGCTAAATCCCAAGCCGAAAAGGAAAGCCGTCAACAACAGAAAAAAATCGCACGGGATGTTTTGATAGAACGAGACTATCGCCTCTTAAATTATATTTCCGAATTGTCATTAGTTTCCGAGCAACTTGACAAAATCAAATTTTTCCTGAACCAAGAAAATCAACAACTTGAGGAAGAAATTGCGAACAATGAAAGTCCCTGGTTATTAGCAGAATTAGAAGAAATTAAGGAACTGGATAACTTCTTAAATTTTGGCATCAATACTGCTAAATTTAGAGCCAAAGAAAAACTAGAAGAACTAGAAAACCTAGAAATTGAGATAGATGCTCTCGATAGACAGATAGCCACTGCTGCTTCTCCAGAAGCGTATCAACAACTACAAGACGCTGTTAGAGAAGCGAATAATGCAGTCGCGAAAGCTCAAGTTGCTCATGAAATGGCTAGCCGCCGTTGCGAAGAATTAAATAGAGCGATCGCTAAAACCAAAAAAGAATTAGCAGACTATAGCGAAGACAATATCAAGCTAAAAAATAATCAGCACATTATCGCCTCCGTTGCCAAAGTTCAAGCGACCCTAAAGCTATTTCGGGAAAAATTAACCCTGAAAAAACTGAATAAATTAGAAATAGAAGTAACCGAGTGTTTCCGCTATCTGCTGCACAAATCTGACTTAGTGCATCGCGTAGCCATTGACACTCAAACCTTCAGCCTTTCTATCTACGATCCGCAGGGACAACCCGTACCAAAGCATCGCCTCTCAGCCGGAGAAAAGCAATTACTTGCGATCGCTTTCTTATGGGGATTAGCACGGGTTGCCGGACACCATTTACCTGTAGCAATCGATACACCCCTGGGGCGACTAGATTCTTCCCACCGACAGAATTTAGTTGAGCGATATTTTCCCTCTGCCAGTCATCAGGTGATTCTATTATCCACCGATACTGAGGTTGGCAAAACTGAAGCCGAAAGGTTGCGAGAATTGGATGCGATCGCTCACGAGTATCTGCTGAAGTATGACACAAGCGATCGGCAGACAACCGTAGTACCCGGTTATTTCTGGTGATCTCACAATTCTATGTGAGTAAAGAGGGCGAATAGAATTCGCATCTACGCCAACCCCCCTTACCCCCCTTCGGAAGAAGGGGGGCAGAAGTTGCTTCGCATTTATTCAACTAAACCCGCCTACGCGGGTTTCAGAAGTCCGCGTAGGCGGACTTTGTTTGTGTAGCCGCGATTTCTAATCGCCAGGTATATTTGCTTTTACAACCCATTAAGGAATACTAGATTCAGCCGAAGCATTACATATCCATCAACTCGTAGTTTCTCTGTAAATCCAGTAATTTAACTCTAGCTTCGACCGAATTATCCGCTAAGTCAGCAAACTCTACAAATCGCCGCAATTCCTTTCTTAACAAATTGCGTTCTACTTCCAAAGTTTCCCGATCTAGCTCTGGTGGCACTACAATCATGTCAAATAAAGTGGCGCGTTGCTTGCCTGGGTGAGGGCGCAAAATTCGTCCTCGACGCTGAATAAATTGGCGCGGATTGCTGCTACTAGCTAAAATTACAGCATTCTGAATTGCTGGAATATCGACACCCTCATCTAGACACCGAATCGCCACCAAACCTTGTAAATCTCCCGACTCAAATTGACACCGCAAATTTTCTCTTTCTGATAATGGAGTTTGGGCAGTGTAGGTGTTGATTCGGTATCCCAATCCATCTCCCAAAATTTTAGCAACGGCTTTCAATTGGCGCGTGCTTTCTACAGAACCATCTCCGCAATAAAATAAAGTGTGCGTCGTCTCCAAGCGTCTACTCATTAACTCGCGCAAAGCAGTTAACTTGTTGCTAGCAGCACCAATTAATCTCGCCCGTTGCATCAACAATGGCTTGAGTTCTTCACGGTCTTCCCAATTGCTTTTGCTAGCACCGTTCTCGCGTTCCTGGAACAACAGCGCCCTGCCAATCCTAGCGGTTAATTTTACATAAGCACGGGCTTCTGCCTCTGTTAGTTCTACCAGGATAGGGTAGTACAAATAATGCACCAACGCCCCCTGTTGAATTGCATCTTTCAGCGTAAATTCCGGCTCTAAAACTCTGCCAAAATAGTCAAATAAAGATTGCGTACCTTCATCATCAAAATATCGTTCTGGTGTTGCAGATAGCGCTAGTCTTAATCCCACTCTAGAAGGCAGACTTTTCTCCAACTGCCTTGCACCGAGGTTATGCGCTTCATCTCCTACAATTAGCGTTTTATCTGGAAAATACTTGAGTTGAGATTGCAATCCCTCACTCATTAAGGTGGCATTTGTTGTAATAAGCGTGAGAAACCGTTGATTGCCAGAACGCAGATTGTATAGGTGCGTTGATAGCTGACTCTGCCAGTTACGTACATTCTCAAAAGCTAAAACTGGCTGTAGTCCAAATTTCTCGCATTCTCGCGCCCACTGTGTCACCAGATGTCGGTAGGGACACACGACCAGCAACACTTGCAAACCAATCTGTTGATAGAGTGAGGTAGCGATCGCTAGCGCCGTAATCGTCTTTCCACTCCCCGTCGCCATCTTCAGCGTTCCTCTGCCTTGATTGGCAAACCAGCTAGCAACCGCTTCCTGCTGATACTGTCGCAGTTGTAAAGACGCTGGTATTCTGGGGCATCCTAGGGGTATTTCATGCCCTTCTGAGGGATGCAGATGGTAGGTTCCCTTAGAAGCAGCAACTGCTAAAAGTCTGTTAATCGGTTGCAGGTCGTACTGTACCGGCGAAGCTACGGGATCAGATTGCTCTTTTGCCTGACTTTCGACTTGATAAACACCCTTTGATGACAACTTCACGCGCCAGTACCCCTGCCATTCAAGCTGTTGATTTATTTTATGGGTTTAGGGGAGTAATCGGGTGCGATCGCTATTTATCTACCTAGCATTTATCTACCCAGCGAACTTAAGTATTCACTACAGCAAAATCGTTGCTTACTTAACTTAAAAAACATTTACCTGAGCGCACAGATTCCCATTTTTAAAGTATATGTCAATACGCAGATAAGATTAAGTAATATTTGATACGGTCTCGCTTAGGTTCCTCATTTCAAGTAGAGACACTTCGCTAAAAAAATAAGCACCCACTTCAAATAAAAAGTGAGTGCTTTCCACAAGTCAACCCGGAAAAAGTCCTTCTTTTACTAGTTGCCTTTTGCCTGAATCAATAAGCATCCTGCAACTCATAGAAATCAGGCGACACATAATCCTTGCGTAACGGATAGCCCACCCAATCTTCCGGCATCAAAATCCGCTTTAGGTTCGGGTGTCCTTCATAGACAATGCCGTACATATCAAAAGCTTCCCGCTCTTGCCAGTCTGCCGTCTTCCAAATCCAATACACCGAAGGGAGTCTAGCATCATCTCGTGGCAAAAACACCTTCAGCCGCAGTTCCTCCGGTCTGTCAGCATTGTCGCTCACCTGGATTAAATGATAGAAGCTGACCAACTCCTCTCCCGGCCCCGCATCATAGCCACCTTGACACTGGAGGTAATTAAACCCGTAAGCGTAGAGGGCTGTCGCAATCGGAATCAAGAAGTCTCGCTCAACTTTGATAATCTCAACGTTACTGCGATCGCGTTCTAGTTCCTGATGCTCAAAACCATTTTCCTTCAGCCAAAGAGAAACCTTACCCGCTTCCACGATTTGGGATTCTGCTTGGGGTTCCCCTGAAGATTCTGCTGGGGATTCTGCTTCAGCCACGACCTTCCTCCTGTTTTTCTGGTGTTAACAGTGCGGGTGCTACAGGCATACCCATCGCTGCCGCCAACTCCTGCGGCGGAGTTTGGCGAGTTGCTAACTGTAAATACTTGCCATCGTGGATGGTGTCTACAGCTTGCATCTTGTGAGTAGTGCTGTAATAGCGATGGACTTGCTGAAACTGATCCCGCTCTTGGATAGAATCATTCCCGATTTTCTTTCGCAGTTTAATGATCGCATCCATGATCGCTTCCGGACGTGGGGGACATCCAGGCAAATAGACATCGACAGGAATCAGCTTATCCACACCCCGCACCGCAGTCGGGGAATCAGCGCTGAACATCCCGCCAGTAATCGTGCAGGCTCCCATTGCAATCACGTACTTGGGATCTGGCATCTGCTCATAAAGGCGCACCAGAGCCGGTGCCATCTTCATGTTAATCGTGCCAGCAGTAATAATTAAATCAGCTTGCCGAGGGCTAGAACGGGGAACCAGACCAAATCTGTCAAAATCAAACCGGGAGCCAATCATCGCTGCCACTTCAATGAAGCAGCAGGCGGTTCCAAACAACAGAGGCCACAGGCTGGAAAGCCGCGACCAGTTGTAGAGGTCGTCAACCGTTGTCAGGATGACATTTTCAGACAGTTCTTGAGTAACAGTAGGTCGCTCAATCGGGTTAAGGATCTTCTCTTTCTGCTGCGCCTTCAGGGCAGCAATATCGGCGTTACCGTTAGATTTCATGACCATTCTAAGGCTCCTTTGCGCCACGCATAAACAAGAGCAACTACAAGAATTGCAATAAAGACCAAAGCTTCAATAAACGCCAGTACACCTAGGCGATTGAAGGCAACGGCCCACGGATACAGGAAAACAGTTTCAACATCAAAAATGACGAAAACCAGCGCAAACATGTAATAGCGGATGTTGAACTGAATCCAGGCTCCCCCAATCGGTTCCATGCCAGATTCGTAAGTGGTGCGCCGCTCCGGACTACTACCACTGGGCCGCAGGAGCTTGGAGGCAGTCAGCGCCAAAATCGGCACCAGACTGGAAGCTAGCAAGAAGCCTAAAAAATACTCATACCCACTGAGGACAAACACGATCTTGTACTACCACTCAGATGAAAGGACGGCTGTTATTACTTCTTCACATTTATACATTATAAAGTGCCTGCCTCTGCCAAAGTTGCTGCTGGCGAGGCGGCCAATGTCGGTCATCAATCCTGGATTCTGATGTAACCCGATGTGACCCGTTCGGCTTTTCTAGTCAAGGCTCCTACCGAAGCAGACAAGGGTTACTGGTATCGAGGGACAACCGCGAAGTCCTCTCCTTAAGGCAGAGGCAAGCTAAACAATATTAAGAAAATCCCCTACTTATGGCATAATTTTTAACATACATTTTAAGATTGGCTTCTCAATTTTATCTTGAGCCATGAGCAATCCAGCCGTCGAAGCCCAACCACTAGATCGCTACGAATGTCGCGCCTGTGGCTATATTTATGAGCCGACTAAGGGCGACAGTAAGAGCGATGTTCCTTCAGGGACACCTTTTGAACAATTGCCAATAGACTGGCGTTGTCCCATTTGTGGAGTGCGGAAAACACAGTTCCAAAACGTTGGCGTTGTAGGCTCCCCCTCTGGATTCAAGGAAAATCTAGGCTATGGTCTGGGTGTTAACCGTTTAACCCCAGGACAGAAGAATCTGCTCATTTTTGGGGCATTAGCCTTAGGCTTCTTGTTCTTTATCAGTCTCTATGGTTTGCAATAAAACCAGCCTCAGTTTGCCATAGACGAAGCGAATCCCCGCCGAATTCGCTGGATTATCAATCGTATAGCAGAAGATTTGCACGCACCAGTTCTGGACAGTATGAATTTATTTGTGAGAAAACTGAAACAAATTGCAATATTATTGGCGGTTGTCCTCTTTTGCGCCAGTTGCAGTCAAGTTCCTTCGGTGAGCGACAGCCCTTGGCACGCCATTTCTCTACCAACGCAGGCAAACTTGCAGGATCTCGCTTTTACAGGCGACCCCAATCATGGCTGGGTTGTGGGGAGTGATTCCACACTTTTAGAGACAACCGATGGCGGCAAGACTTGGGAGTCTAGAAACCTGGAACTGGGAGATCGGCAATACCGCTTTACCGGCGTGAGTTTTGCCGATCAAGAAGGATGGATTACAGGAGAACCCTCGATCTTGCTCCATACAACGGATGGGGGAAAATCTTGGACTCGCATCGCCCTGAGTAACAAGTTACCAGGGGCACCAAACAGAATTGTGGCGCTCGGTCCGAACTCCGCTGAGATGAGCACCAACGTAGGGGCTATTTATCGCACTCAAGACGCCGGACAGACTTGGAAAGCGATGGTCCAAGAAGCGGTGGGTGTTGTCCGTAATATGTCTCGCTCTGCCGATGGCAAATATGTTGCGGTGTCTGCCAAAGGTAACTTCTATTCCACTTGGGAGCCTGGTCTAGATGCCTGGGTGCCCCATAATCGCAATAGCTCCCGAAGGGTGGAGAATATGGGGTTTGCCCAAGATGGTCGGCTGTGGATGCTGGCGCGGGGCGGTCAGCTACAATTTAGCAGTCTGGAAAATCCAGAGGAGTGGGAAGAAGCACAATATCCAGAGGTATCCACCAGTTGGGGTTTACTCGATTTAGCATATCGGACACCTGAAGAAGTTTGGGTAACAGGTGGCAGTGGAAATTTGCTCCGGAGTCTGGATGGCGGCAAAACTTGGCAAAAAGCTCGTGAGATCGAGGATATCCCTTCCAATCTTTACAGGATTATGTTTCTAACACCCCAGCAAGGATTTATCATAGGTCAGCGAGGTGTTTTGTTGAAATACGAAGGTGCGTCGCAAGCAGCTTAAAGAGGAAAGCTAGATTGTTGTCATACAACGAATGCTTTGCTTGTGACTCTCTACCGAGTTTCGTATCATAATTAAGTTAGCTTTTAATTGTTGTCAGAGGAGGAATCTGAATGGCTGGTACAACTGGAGAACGTCCATTTTCGGATATTATTACAAGCGTTCGTTACTGGGTAATTCACAGCATCACCATCCCGGCATTATTTATTGCAGGCTGGCTATTTGTTAGCACAGGTCTTGCATACGATGCCTTTGGGACACCCCGCCCCAACGAGTATTTCACCCAAACTCGGCAGGAAGTGCCGATTGTTCAGGATCGCTTTGAATCCAAGCAACAAATCGAGGAATTTATAAAATAAGCGCGGCAATCTCTAGACATAACCGGGTGTAAAAATAAAAGCACCTATTTGTGTTAAGACTGCCGGGGCAATTTCGGCTGGATTCGATGCAAAACTGGGATGAAAAGTACCGTGTCAATGCGCTCTAAGGAGCGAACGGGAATCTAGTTAGATACATCGGTAGTGAAGTACCGTAGGTATACGGAAGTGCTTGAGAAAAGAATCATCTCTGGCTTGTTGGAGGAGGCTTCAAAGGTTCAGTATCCTCAATATTAGGTTTACGAATCCCTGTTTGCAGGAACAGCCTTCCCGTTACGGTACGAAAAGTCCCATTTCCATCAAAAAAATGGGGAGTGTCAACAAGTAAGTCGTTTAAAAGAGGTGGCAAAACATGACTACTAATACGCCTAATCAGCCAGTTTCATATCCCATTTTTACCGTTAGATGGCTAGCGGTTCATACGTTAGCTGTCCCAACAATCTTTTTCTTGGGCGCGATCGCTTCTATGCAATTTATTCAACGATAGGAGAAACCTAATTATGCCAGAACGGAGTCCAAATCCCAATAATCAGCCAGTTGAGTTAAACCGAACTTCTCTTTACTTGGGCTTGCTACTGGTTTTTGTCCTTGGTATCTTGTTTTCCAGTTATTTCTTTAACTAACTGGGTTTGACTGCATCATTTTTAAGTTGAATTAGGAGGAAAACGCTGTGTCTGGAAGTGGAAGAATTCCGTTGTGGATTGTAGCTACCGTCGCTGGTCTGGGCGCGATCGCTGTGCTGGGTGTTTTCTTCTATGGTGCCTACGCGGGTCTAGGCTCCTCTTTGTAGAGAAAAGCTGGCTAATCAACCAGATTTGAGAGAATTCTCATCCAAGTTACTAAAGAAAAACCGCCTATCTGACTAAAATAGGCGGTTTTTTCCATTTCCCAGCGAATGCCCAGCTAACGTTAAATTCCCGTTGCGTCTTCGCGCTCAATATAAAGAAACAGGAAAGCCATCGCTACAGCCGGGAAGATCAAGCCAGTTAGAGGCACCAGAATTGAAGGTAAGAATGAAGCTCCCATCTTTAAATTTCCTATTTTAATGAAACAGCTTTCGTAATTGAATTTACAGTGAATTGGTAGCCAAAAACCGAATCATAAAAATTTTTAACAAGCGCTTAATCCGCAAACTCATCTAGCGACCAGTTAGGCAAATCGGGGGGAATAACTATACGGTCAACAGTTACTTTATGGCTCTCCCGTTGGGTATACGTATCAACCGTGACTGCCTCAAAACGGATTTCTACACTCCCAAACGGCACGGTTAGCTGAGTTGTTGCTTCCAGGGATTCTAAACCAGTCGGGAAAAAATCGACTAGCCACCGGGGACCATCCAGTAGCGATCGCGTTTGGCGGTCATGCACCCACAGCTTGACATAGAAGCGGGGGGACTCAGATTGCAATGTCAGGCGAACACCCAGCGGTTGCCCAGCAACCAGTTCGCCTTCGGGTAAAACTAGCTCAGGCTCTGGCACGGGTTCCTCGTCTAGCGATGATGGCTGCGGTTCTGGGGGAAACCCCCGCCCCGCATTAGCAAAACGCGATCGCCCTGGTTGTATCCCCCTAGCAGAGGCTTCTCGCGAGCCATAGCCGTCTCGCCTACTGGTGCTGGGAGGGAGTTCCGAGGGGTCATCATCTACCACAATCTCTCGCTCTGCCCAGTTAGCAGCAGACTCTGCCATCGATAAAACATTCTTAGCCATCTCAACCGGGTTCTGCGGAGTTTCTGGCAGTTGACCAGAGGCTGCTCCTACCTCTTGGGGATTGTTCGTTGCATCGCTAGCAATACCGGCACCATCACTCAATTCTTCCTCCAACTCTGGGAGAGGAGGTTGTTGGTCTAATAATAGTGCTACGAGTTCCCAGTCGGTGGGCATTGGCTCTGACAAGCGGTCGGAGTCAGTTTCCCCCTGCGGCTCGGCGGCGGTGGCTTCGGTGCCATCTGCAACGTCAGTGTCTTTGCTGCGCTGGTCTTTACTGCCCTCGTCTTTGCTGCCCTCTGTCAGGTCTGCTGAAGGCTCTACTTCCTCCGCAGACTCCTCCTCCGTCGAAAGTACCTCCTCCGGTTGCAGCCATGCTGAAGATTCCTCATCAGTTGCCAGGTTGTTCAACCGCGACAGAAAACGATCTTGCAGCTTGAGGGTCGCAAAAGCCGTATCTAGGGGCGATGTCTGGGAGTCAGCGGACGGTGGGGTTTCTCTTGATTCAGCGGCGTGTTCAGCGGAGTTTTCTACCCCCTCGGTATCAGAAGTATTTTCAACCGCCACGTCCTGGTGGCTATTGAAATCTGTATCCCCATCGGCGCTAGCATCTGTTCCATCGGGTTCCTCCGGACGCTGCCAAGTCTGGGCTAAGTGATTCAATAAATTATCAAATAACTGCTCTACATCAGGTGCAGTCCCCTGTGGAGTGGTGGCATCAACAGGTTTGGCAGGAAGGTCAGAAGATAAATCTGCCTCAGGTTCCGGAGGAAGGGCAGAAGATAAATCTTCCGCTTCAGCGATAGGCGTGTCGGCATTCTCGATGCGCTCGATTGTAGGCATCGCATCAGAAATTACCGGAAGTTTCAGCGATCGATTGACTGGACTGGCAGGATCGGGTCGATAAAGTTGCGGGGGGAGAGATACCACGGATGGAGGTTCAGAAGTCACTGATGCATTGCGATCGCCCAAAGCGATGTCCTCAGGCTCATCCCTATTGGTTGCTTCATTGGTTGCTTCGCGGTTCGCTGTTACCTCAGTATCGGAAGCAATTGCTGGAAGTTCCGGGGGTTTAAGCGCTGCGATCGCCGGATCGGGTTTAGCAATCTGTTCCGGTAGCGGTTTATTGGGCAAAGGTTCTAAATGCAGCGGCGGAGTATCTTTTGCCGTTTCCACCAGATCGAGGAAAGAGGAATCAATCGGGGGTGTCTCTCCTAAAAGAGAGTCTAACGGCGGGTTCAATAAATTTGCGTGCTGTTTATCGTGAGCGATCGCGTCGAGCAAGTCTTCCAAATCGGCAGTCACGGTAAAGGCGTGAGTCACCAAGACTGTCTGAAGCTCATCGATTAACGTGACTTCTCCTAAAATCAAACGGGTTTGGCAATTTTCGGGCAGCTCTAAATTACAGCTAAAAGAAAAACTCGGCACCTGTTCGGGTATCAGCTGCTGGACATCTACCAAAATTTGTGAGTTTTGCGGATCGCGCATTTCAATTCGCAGGATGTCTGGCTGCAAAAGATGCAAATCTCTAAAATTGTCTGGGATCTCCACTTGTCCGCTGAAGGTAATCAGTTCTCCCCGACGCACTACCAGCGTTTCCCGATCGAGGGTCAGTCGGATCGGTGCTTCATCAATTTCAGGCGGCTCAGTTTCTGCTGAGTAACCCCTTCCGTCAGCAGAAAAGGAAAGCTCCGACGAGGCATTGCCAGGGGGGGACGTTAAGGAATCGCGCGACAACTGACTCTGCGGTATTGCTCCACGAGTAGTAGATGTCGGCTCAAACGCTTGCCAGACCGGATCGACGACTTCGTGTAAGATTTCGTCCACCATTTGTAGCGAGTGTTCTACGAGGCGGCTGACGGGCACTGCTGCCTTCGGAGGGTTGCGGTTGAGTGCCGTCTCCCACCTTTGTGACTCCGATGCCTCGAAGGAGAGGAATAAGTCATTGACTGCCTCATCCTCGTCTTCTTCCCACCCAGCATCTGTCATCGCCTCTGCCGTCGATTCGTCCCCTGGGGAAGGGGTACTGGAAGGGGGCAAATCTGGATTCGGAAGGTCTACGTCAGCAGTGAGCGTTTCGGTGGTTGTCGGAGCAGGGTTAACGGGCAAGTCAGCGGCAGAACCTGCGGATGTTTCTAGGACAGTTTCGCTGGCGACCCCTGCCTGGGCACTCCAAACGGGCCGCATTTGTCCAACGACGACATCTGCATCTGCTGGGGAGGTTGGCAAAACCTGGAATTGAATCGCCTGCTGCCAAGTGTTGCCGAGGAAATCTGACATGATATCGCCAGAGCAGCGCAACTCCCATCGCCCTGACTTGAGGTAGGTGAAGGGAATGACCACCATCAACCCTTCGGCGTTGGTGCGGCGCGATCGCTTCTGAAACCGCCGCTTGGGGGGAACTTCCTCCGTGCTGTCATAGGTGATGCGAATTTCCACTTCGGTATTGGGACGGCTGGAGTGAGCAACCACCCGATACCGACCTTCTTGGATTTCCACACTTGGTGTCTCTAAGGAGAGCCAGGAGGAATCGCCCTCTTGTTGTATCAGAAATTGCCAGTATTCCATAGGAGGCAAGCAGCAAGCATAAAGGATGAAGTTTAGGATGAAGTTAGAGTTAGAGGCGCGGCTGAAAGACAGTGTGACGTATTATTACACGCCAAACTTCACACTTCACACTTCATAATTCCGATTACCTTTTTACTTTAATCTGCTGCCGCAGTTCCTCGATCATTCCTAACAATTCAGTTTGAGCGATCGCACTCTGCTCTTTCGATGCCATCCACTTCAGCTTGACGGTTTGGTTTTCTGCTTCTTCTTCTCCCAAAACCAAGCAAGCGACAGCACCGCTACGGTCAGCCCTAGCGAACTGCTTTTTAAAAGCACTTCCACTCAGGTCTAGATCCACGCTAAACCCAGCTTGACGTAATTTTTGAGCTAATTGTAAAGCTTGGGATTCGGCTTTCTCGCCTCTAGAAACCACGTAAAAATCCAACGTCGGGGCGGGTGCCTCTTGCAGCTGTTGCAGCAGGATGATCAACCGTTCCAAGCCCATTGCCCAACCCACTGCGGGTGTCTTGGGTCCCCCTAGTTCTGCTACCAGCCCATCGTAGCGTCCGCCACCACAGACAGTTGCTTGCGCTCCCAGGTCGTCCGAGATAATTTCAAAGGCAATATGAGTGTAGTAATCCAGACCGCGCACCAGACGCGGATTGAGCTGGTAGGCAATCCCCAAATCAGCCAGACGTGCTTGGATTTGCTCAAAGTAGCGACAAGAATCTGCACTCAGATAATCTAAGATACTGGGAGCCTCTTGAACAATTGCTTGCGTCCCCCGATCCTTACTATCGAGTATCCGCAAGGGATTGCGACTCAGCCGTACCTGCGAATCCGGGTCTAACTCTTCTTTGTAGGGAGTTAAGTAATCTACCAATGCTTGCCGGTAACGCTGTCGATCTTCAGGACTTCCTACCGAGTTAATATCCATGCGGAGATTTTTTAGACCGAGGGTTTGCAGAATATCGGTAGCGATCGCGATCGCCTCTGCATCTGCCCTCGAATCGGCAGTCCCCAACACCTCTACACCCAGCTGGTGAAATTGCCGCTGTCGTCCCTTCTGGGGAGCTTCGTAACGAAACATCGGTCCCAAATACCAGAGGCGCTGAATCCCACTTTTGACATCAAGCGCGTTTTCAATATAAGAGCGCACGACCCCAGCCGTTCCCTCTGGTCGCAGGGTCATGGAATAAGGATTTTCCCCCCGACTCTTGAAGGTGTACATTTCCTTCCCGACCACGTCTGTGGCTTCGCCAATCCCGCGCTCAAATAGCGCCGTCAGCTCAAAAATCGGAGTGCGAATTTCTTGATAAGCTGCTCTGCTTAGAATATCCCGGGCGACCGATTCTACCCATTGCCAGTACCCGACTTCTTCGGGCAGAATATCCCGCGTTCCCCGTATAGCTTGAATGCTTCCCATTGTTTAGATTTTTGATTTTAGTGCGTGTCATAAGTTTTTCACCCCCTGGATTTTAACTTTACCCCCTTCCCTGCTAGGGAAGGCTACCGTGTATACACAAGTCTTCTTGAACTTGCAAGTCCCGTTTTGATCCCCCCAACCCCCCTTAAAAAGGGGGGCAATTAAGTCAAAGTCCCCCTTTTTAAGGGGGATTTAGGGGGATCAATCAACGTTTTGCCAATTAATGAAAAGATGTGCATACATCGTAGGCTGTAGGCTAGGGAAGGGTAGGAGGTTAGGTCATTGCAATGACGATAACTTCATGACACTGAAGATTTTAGATTTTAGATTCAATCTCATCTAAAATCCAAAATTTATTGGTTTTCCTCCCAAGGTCGATAGCGCTGACCATAGTAGTCCAAAATCTGCTTGACCCGTTGGCGACTCAATGAATCCGTATCTTCTGCATATTGAATCCATAAGCCGCCAACTTGGCTTTGATGATAGTCGAACGATTGCCCCGAAGGCTGGGGAACCAGACCTATGTCTACCCCTTCTACCTGACGCAAATGGGCAGCAATTTCCCGATATACCGCTAAGGGCAACTCAGGGAAGCGAATTTGATACCGCAGCCGTTCTCCTCCAGCAGTCTGCACCCTTTCAACTCCTAAAACAACTGAATCGATCGTGGTACTTGTTTAAGCTTGAGTAGAGCCATTAGCCATTAATCGCTGGTTTGTTCGCAGGAGCAACAGCCGTCGGGGTACCGGGTTGATCAGGCGTTGCAATTGGTTTTTCTCCAACTCGTCGAGCAACTTCTCTTCCGTATTGCTCCAGAATTACCACCGGACTGGCACCATTATTGACTTCAATCCGCTTGACTAGCACCTGTCCATTGGATAAACGCTGTCCCACTCCGACGTAGCGACTTGGCTCGTTTGGTACCTTCACAATTGCCTGAGGTTGACCACCCACCTGAACCACACCTGTGACTTCTACACTTCTTGCCAGGTTGGGTTCTGGTAGCGGCGGCAGTTTCGGTAGCAGTGGCGCGGGAGCAGGAATCCGAGGAGCCGTAGCAATCCGACTACCTGGAGTTACGCCGTTTCTGGTTCCCGGAGGTGTTACGTTTCTCCTACCCGCAGTCGCCCCATTTCGGGCACCAGGAGTGTTAGCGGGTCGTACCGTCGTCCTTGCACCAGCACTCCCCCGACTGCCTCCAGGCGTTCTGGAAGGTCTGATACCGGGTAGGGGGGGCGGTACGGGAACGGAACGCCTAGTAGGAGCCAAACCTTGAGGAGGCGCTAGACCAGGAGCCGGAAACGGAGGGGGAGGCGCACCCGAACCCGTCTCGTTGGGTGTTACTTCTACAATTGGCGTTAGGGGAACAAGTGCAAACGGATCTTGCCGCCCTTTCTGAATCTCTCGTATCCGCGCATCCGAATTAGTGGAGGGAATTAAGCCGGAAAGACCAGGAACGCTTGCTGGTTTTTGGGCAACTGTCGGATTGGAAAAAGTTGACTTACCTACGGGAGTTGATGGAGCTGTTGGTGAAGCAGTTGGTACAGCAGACGGAGCGGGAACTGGAGCAATGCTAGGGCTAGGAGCTACAGCCGTATCCTCTCCCTGAGAACAGCCACCCACTGCCAGAGCCAGTATCCCCAAAAACGCAATCCATGAATGTTGACGCATGACCAGTCCCCCAGTGCTTTACCTGCATCCGCCAATAGAAATTCCCTGTTTGCTTTCAACAGTTCTAATATATATGCGGATAATTTATTTGATTAAATGTGTGCAAAAACACCCACTTATATACCATTTTAATGGACTGAGATCAAACTATCGCATTTGTGTTACTTTCTTCACTGAACCGGGAATCTCCGTTTCCCCGGTTGTTGAAAGTGTCAATCGTCAGTCCCTGCCATTAACTTTTTCAGAGAATCCAGTCCCTTTTTGACTCGCCGAGAAACTGTCACTACACTGATGTCTAAGCGTTCTGCAACTTCTTTTTGCGTTAAGTCGTGTAAAAAAACAAATTCCAAGATTTCGCGGGTTCGATTTTCTAGCTGAACCAAAGCTTGTTGCAGGCGAAGCTGGTCTTCTTGTGCTAACTGAAAACTCCGATATTGGGGGTCTGGGACGATTTCACCTAAGCAAGTTTCACCTTCCGAACCATCCCCTAGGGGTACATCTAAGCTGACAAGTTCACGGTTTTGAAAGGCTAACTTGATTTCCTGCCATTCTGTCTGTGAAATTTCTAGCTTTGCTACCACCTCTGAATCGGTAGGGGGTCGGTTGTACTTTTGCTGGAAAGACCGGGTCAAAGAAACTGCCTGATAGTGTAGCGCTTCCCAACGCCGAGGAATGCGGAATGAGCCACCTTTATCCCGTAAATAGTGCTGAATTTCTCCGCGAATGTAGGGGATGGCAAAAGAACTGAAGGCATGACCCTTGGACAAGTCAAAGCGCTCAATCGCTCGAATTAAGCCTAAACAGCCGACCTGAAGTAAGTCTTCGTAGCTTTCCGTACACTGATTCGTCCAGTGATGTGCTTCTTTTCTGACCAATCCAAAATTCAGTTTTACCAGCTGATTGCGAACAGTATCTGAGCGATTTTGCTGGTACTCTCGTAACAGCCTTAGGCTTTCAAGCTTCAGTTCCGGAGTGGCAGTGCTATACATATACGAAGTTCAGTTGGTAGAGTGGCCCGGTTAAAAACGTTTGTTTCTGTTGTTATATTCTGTTTTTGAAGTGGGTGCTGTGATGCTAAACATCGGTTTCAATAACCAAACTTTAAGCCGGAACGCTAACAAATGCAGTTGGGGAAACGCCTAGGACTGTAGCATTTTCCCCAAATTGCGATAGGTTGCTTTCTTTTCCTCGCTTCAAAATTCAGTTTATTCTCTGACCCTGATCAATTACAACAGCATTTTCACCGAGAGACTCGCTTGAGGTAATCACTCACATGATTGCGGAGTGTAAACAGAACCACGAAGCAGCAAATGCTGACCTGGCGAAAAGAAAGAAAAAAGGGGCTTCCAAACCCCTTTTCCTCACCCGCACGCAAAGCCAAGCCGCGTGGTTCGCTGCTAATGAGCAGATTGAAGCCTATTCTGGTGAAATCCGAGCATAGAAGATGCCGCGAATTTTCACTTCTTTGGCTTCGCCAGCGCCTAGATCGGTATCGGATGGCTGCTCGCTCTCAAACGTACCGGCAATTTCACCAGTAAGGTTATCTACTTTAGCAACTTGGAGAGAAATTTCGCCCTTAAGGGTTTCGGCACGCTTCACATTGGCACGTGTCAATGCTTCCTGATCGGCTTGGCTGGGGAGTGCCACTGCATTATCATAGCCAGTGACAACACCGCGACCCTTGGGATCGAGGAAAGCCGCTCCCCGATAGGAGGGAACGTTAAATTCGCCTTCAAAGTCAGTTGAGGTGTTAATACTGTCCATTCCTGGCTGGCTTTTGGCAACCAGATTTTTGATCGTGAATAGGAAGGGTACTCGCTCACCACCGGGTAGCTGGACGGTAATGGCTTGGAAGTCGAGACCATCTTGTTCAATAAAGGTCAAACGACGATCTTCGTCAACTTGCAATTTACCCAGCACCTGATCGATGCTAGAAGTATATCGGGTCAACAACTTACCCTGAACGAATTGGGCGGATTGCCGTTTGTTAGTCGATTCTTCTTTGACAAAGAAGCTGGTTGGCTGCAAGCACAGGTTCGTCAAAGAATAAGACTGACCAGGCTGAATAGGAATGGCTCCGCGTGTCGTTTCTGACAGTTGCGGACAGTTATTCGCAAGCCCTGTACCTCGAATTTGGTCGTAAGTGAGTGGAGTGGGAACGCTGGTCGCAGATGCTGGACCTTCACTACAAGCAGTTAATACTCCCAAGCACAAAGCTAGGAAGGCAACAATGAAAGCGCGATACCTCATGGTCAACCTCAAATATTTAATCTAGGAATCCCTACCAGTAGAATCTGGGATTGGGCTTAAGTTACAACAGACAAAAGTGAAATTCTTAATTAGGCTCGGAATGGTTCGGCTCAGAATCTCTACAGTGAATTTTACAAGGCTTTGTGTTGCCTTTATCCGGAAGCTCAGTGTAAATTGACCATTCCAGTCAGTGAAAGACTCGGTTAAAGTTGAGTTGATCAAACGGAGTAAAGGGGATGGCGTGAACAGCGATCAGAATTTAGAATTGGGGCTTCTGAAGCCGGAACTGCAAGCGATCGCTACTTCTGTTCGCGCTTTAGCACAGACTTGCCAGGGGGATACTCTGGCTCTATTGGCGTTGCTGCGGGCGTTAGAAAGTTGGCATCGTGAGATTCGAGATGGCGTGTTTCAGGAGTCTTTGCCGGATAATCGTCAAGCTCTATACGCTCTGCTGAAGGATATGGAAGAAGGGGGCGGCTGGCCCTACATTGAGCGCATGAAGCTGCGATCGCTGTTGGAAAAGCTCTCAGCCGCAGAATCGCCCAATTCTTCACACCCTCTACCACTGGAGTCAGAAACTCACCCACCTCAGCCTGGTTGAAGTTACACGGTTGAAGGCAAAACTCTTTCACTGGCGTGGCTCTAGGCGTGTGAAGTTGTCAATCTTTATTGGGCTATAGAGTACAACAAATGCTAAGATCCTCCAGTTATTAATGCAATCTCTGAACACTAACCCCCTGCTTAATTTATGCCGGTTGCTGTTAATCCGATTAAGTTTGGTACAGATGGCTGGCGAGGCATCATCGCCGCAGAATTTACGTTTGAGCGGGTGGCTTTGGTAGCACCGTTGGCGGCACAAGTCCTGGCAAATGTCTATGGCGAGACGACGGGTAGCCGCACAATTATTGTGGGTTATGACCGGCGCTTTATGGCGGAAACGTTCGCCCGTAAAGCGGCCCAAGTCGTGCAAGCAGCCGGATTTGAGGTGCTGCTGAGCAGTAGTTATGCCCCCACACCGGCATTTAGCTGGGCGGCTTATCAACGGAGAGCTTTGGGAGCTTTGGTGATAACCGCTAGTCATAATCCCGGATCATATTTAGGGTTAAAAGTCAAGGGTGCATTTGGAGGATCGGTACCTCCGGAAATTACTCAGCAGATTGAAGCGTTGTTAGAGAAGGAACCGTCACCTGACTCGACGATGGCGGGCAGCTTGGAGATGTTCGACCCGTGGCCCAATTACTGCGAAGCACTACGGGCGAAAGTCGATATTGCTTGCATTCAGGATGCGATCGCCCAAAATAAGCTCACTGTTTTTGCTGATGTGATGCACGGTGCGGCTGCAACTGGACTGGAACAACTGCTGCAAATGCCAATTCAGGAAATTAATAGTTCCCGCGACCCTTTATTTGGTGGCGGTGCGCCGGAACCTTTGCCGCGTTACCTTTCCCAGATGTTTCGGCAGATGCGGACTCACCGACGCCGCAACGGTGATGGGTTAACAGTGGGGTTCGTGTTTGATGGAGATAGCGATCGCATTGCGGCTGTCGATGGACAGGGAAATTTCCTCAGTTCCCAAATCCTCATCCCAATTTTGATCGAACACATGGCATCTCGGCGGGGATTGACGGGCGAAGTCGTGAAAACAGTGAGTGGTTCCGACTTGTTTCCCCGCGTCGCGGCCCTGTACAATCTGCCGGTGTATGAGACGCCAATTGGCTACAAGTACATCGCCGACCGGATGCTAACAACTCAGGTGTTAGTCGGTGGTGAAGAGTCCGGAGGGATTGGCTACGGCAATCATATTCCAGAACGGGATGGGCTGTTGTCAGCGCTGTATCTGCTGGAAGCGATCGCGCAATCAGGAATGGATCTCAGCGATCTTTACCAGCGTTTGCAAGAAAAAACCGGCTTTCATTCTGCCTACGATCGCATTGACCTACCATTAGCGAGTATGGAAGTGCGATCGCGCCTGCTAGAACAATTACAAAATACGCCTTTAACCGAGATTGCCGGTCGGTCGGTGATTGATTGCCTAACGATTGATGGTTATAAGTTCCGCTTAGCAGATGATAGTTGGTTGATGATTCGCTTCAGCGGAACCGAACCCGTTTTGCGGTTGTACTGCGAAGCGCCAACGCTGAAGCAAGTTCATCACACCTTAGAGTGGGCGAACAAGTGGGCGAATTCAGTTTAAGCCCTACAAAGTATATCCCTACAAAGTATCTGGATCGGCGTCCCATTTCCGTAGTTCGCAGCAAAAGGAGTCGGCTTAAGCTTGAGTTAACTCCTTTTTGTGAATAAGCAAAAATAGATTTCAATGTTAACTAAACCAGAGACTTTCAACACTCCTTCTGATCCATGATTAGGAATGCGGAATACCAAGGAATTGGATTATTTGTTAATGTAAGTCTTGGTTTTTAGATTCAATATAATGACGGGTATAGGTTGGATATTTTAGCACTGATATCGAGACGGTGAAAACGGTTGGCTTGTTGCTGACAATATCCCTCCTTACTACTACACAGATAAAAGCGGACTTAGCCAAACTTGCCCCTTTCTGTGGCAATCTGAGAAACAGAGAGGAAAGCCAAAATTAAAGAAAAGGTTATGCAAACCCTGCCCAATCCAAGCACTACCAGTGCATCTTCCAGTCAACCCTCCTTTGACACCACTATCAAGCGGCGCAAAACTCGTCCCGTCAAAGTGGGGAATGTCACGATTGGCGGCAACTACCCAGTGGTAGTGCAGTCGATGATTAATGAAGACACCCTTGATATTGATGGGTCGGTTGCCGGAATTCGCCGCCTGCACGAGATTGGCTGCGAAATTGTCCGCGTTACCGTGCCAAGTATCGGTCATGCGAAAGCTTTAGCGGAAATCAAGCATAAATTAGCTCAAACCTATCAACCAGTGCCGCTGGTCGCTGATGTGCATCACAACGGCATGAAGATTGCCCTGGAAGTTGCTAAGCACGTTGATAAGGTGCGAATTAATCCGGGGTTGTATGTGTTTGAAAAGCCAAAGTCGGATAGAAGCGAATATACCCAAGCTGAATTTGACGAAATTGGCGAAAAGATCCGCGAAACTTTAGAACCCTTGGTAGTTTCCTTGCGCGATCAAGGTAAGGCAATGCGAATCGGTGTCAACCACGGTTCTCTTGCCGAACGGATGCTGTTTACCTACGGCGATACTCCAGAAGGCATGGTGGAATCTGCCTTAGAATTTATCAAAATTTGTGAATCTCTCAACTTCCGCAACCTGGTAATTTCTCTAAAAGCCTCGCGGGTGCCAGTGATGTTAGCCGCTTATCGTCTGATGGCACAGCGGATGGATGAGCTGGGGATGGATTATCCCTTGCATTTGGGCGTCACTGAAGCAGGTGATGGCGAATACGGACGCATTAAATCTACCGCAGGCATTGCGCCTCTACTAGCTGATGGGATTGGCGATACGATTCGAGTCTCAATCACCGAAGCACCAGAAAAAGAGATTCCCGTGTGCTACAGCATTCTCCAAGCACTGGGATTGCGGAAAACGATGGTGGAATATGTCGCCTGCCCCTCATGTGGGCGGACATTGTTTAATCTAGAAGAAGTGCTGCACGAGGTGCGGGAAGCCACCAAACATCTTACAGGTCTGGACATAGCAGTCATGGGATGTATTGTCAATGGCCCCGGAGAAATGGCGGATGCCGACTATGGTTATGTTGGTAAACAGCCTGGTTTCATCTCTCTGTATCGTGGCAGAGAAGAAATCAAAAAGGTACCGGAGTCTCAAGGAGTTGAAGAGTTGATTAATTTAATTAAGGCAGACGGACGTTGGGTCGATCCTTAAGTAAGTGCTGAGTGGTGAGTGTTGAGAAAAGTTAATTCAAAACTCACAAAATGAGTTTTGAGGAAAACATTAATTTAAAACTCAGGCGCGGTAAATCGTGTTTCTACAACTCAAAACTCAAAACTCTCGACTTCCGGACTGACACCCAGTGCAGCTGGATAAATAATTGCGCTCTCAGGCTTCCAGATATGGGCTGTGCTAGAGTTAGCGTAATTCCTTGGCAGTAGTTTCCCCCCGGCTCAGAAAGGATCATGGTAATTACAAAACGCGGCCTCGTTCTCGGTGCGACAGCACTGGTTTTATCGACTGTTGCTGTTACGGGCGCTGGTATTCATCTGTCTCAAGGTCAGGCTTTTTTTCGTGAAAGTCCCAAGGAACTTGTAGATGAAGTGTGGCAAATTATTGACCGCAGTTACGTAGATGGCACCTTTAATAAAGTCAATTGGCGGTCAGTTCGTAAAGACTACCTAAATCGGTCTTACCCCAGCAAGAAGGAAGCCTATGAGGCGATCCGGGAAATGCTGAAGAAACTGAATGACCCGTATACCCGGTTCATGGACCCAGAAGAGTTCAAGAGTATGCAGATTGATACTTCTGGGGAATTAACGGGCGTTGGCATTCAACTCGCTCAAGATGAGGAAACGAAAAAGCTAACGGTGATTGCGCCAATTGAAGATACACCGGCTTCTAAGGCTGGTGTTCTGGCAAAGGATACCATCAAGAAAATTGATGGCAAGAGTACCGAGGGGATGGATGTCAATGATGCTGTGCGCCTGATCCGAGGACAACCGGGAACACAAGTGACGTTGACTATTCAGCGGGGCGATAAGGAATTAGTATTTCCCCTGAAACGGGCACGGATTGAAATCCATCCGGTGCGCTCTAGCAAGCAGAATAGTTCTATGGGTGAAATAGGCTACATTCGCCTCAATCAGTTTAGCGCCAATGCTGCTAAGGAAATGGGGGATGCGATTAAGGATTTAGAACGGCAGAAGGTAAATGGCTACATTTTGGATCTGCGTTCTAATCCAGGCGGATTACTCTACGCTAGTATTGAAATTGCTCAGATGTGGTTAAAAGACGGCACCATCGTCTCAACGGTGGATCGTCAGGGCGAAAGGGAACGAGAGAAAGCGAATAATCGCCCCCTCACAGATAAACCATTAGTGGTGCTGGTGGATGGCGGATCGGCAAGTGCCAGCGAAATCCTCTCAGGGGCATTGCAAGATAATAAACGGGCTGTTTTAGTGGGCACAAAAACCTTTGGTAAAGGCTTGGTGCAATCGGTGCGGGGCCTGGGAGATGGTTCGGGGCTGGCGGTGACGATCGCTAAGTATTACACTCCCAACGGGCGCAATATTAATAAAGAGGGGATCAAGCCGGATGTGGTGCTGGAAATGACGGAAGCTCAGCGCAAGGCATTGCAAACCGATCGCAATAAAATCGGCAGCGCGGACGATCCTCAATATGCCAAAGCGTTGGAGGTGCTGAATCAGAAGATTGCCGCCCAACGAGGAAATCAGGCGCAGAAATAGTTATGAGTGTTGAGTGTTGAGTGTTGAGTTGAAATTAAAAACTGAACACTCAACACTCATAACTTATTGAGGTTGGCACTTTCCAGCGCGAATTAAGCCGACGCGACGAGCGATCGCTTCCTGTTGAGAATCAAATGGTCCCCAGCTTTCCACGAAAGCTGATTTATCCTCCCCTGCGACTTGTTCGCTAGGGAGGATTTCACATTTACCTTCTTGGCGCTTGACAATATACCAAGTTTGGGAATTTGTCATCTTAAATAAAAATTAATTCAACAAAGAGAGACTGCTAAGGTTTTGGAGCTGCTGTATTGCTTGAAGTTCCTATTTCTGGCTGTAATAGGATTGGCAAACCGCCTTGTCCTTGACCACCCATCACTACAATTTTAGAATTTGGGGATTGAGCTAGTTTTTCAGTAGCTTCAATTGCCTTTAATTGCAGCATTCGGTCGGTCAGACCTTGAGCAATTATTTTTTGAGAATCAGAAATACCTCTAGCTTCAATGCGTTTACGCTCAGCCTCTTGACGCTCTTTTTCCAGAGTAAATTTCATCTGCTGGCTTTGCTGCTCAACTTGGAGTTTTTGCTCAATTGCTGCTTGGAGCGTATCGGGAAGTTTAACTTCTCTCAATAGAGCTTCTTCAACTACAAAACCAAGAGGTAATAACTGCTCGCTTAGCCGTTGGCGAAGCTGATTAGCAACTTCTTGGCGTTTAGTCGAGTAAATTGCCACAGCCGGGTAATTAGCAGTGATTTCGCGGACAAGGGAGCGAAATCGGGAACTAATAATATTTGCCTCTTCAGTGCCAATATTTTTATAAACTTCTGCCGCTTTTTGCGGATCTAGTTTGTATTGAAGACTGACATCAATATTGAAAGCTAAACCTTCCTGGGATGTAGCCTCTATCGTTTCCTTCACATCTTTCAGCCGAGTGGAAAATATCTCGACTTCGGTAAAGGGATTGACTAAATGGACACCAGGATTAAGGGTGCGTTCGGAAACCCTTCCCAAGGACTCTACAACGCCGATATTTCCAGCGGGGATAATCAATAAACTGCGGAAGACGGTAGAAAGCACTGCAATTGCTCCAACTAGCGAAGCGATCGCCTGTACCGCCAAGCGCGAGCGTTCATTCTTAACTTTACCAGCATTGAAGAAAACGAGGATAGAAATTAACGTGATCAGGAGCGAAGTCATAAAAGACATAAATTTCCCTCCATCAGCTCTAAAAGAGTTTTATAACTTAATTTGACGATACATCCTGCTGGTTAAGGTTAGGTAATTAAACAGCAAAAAGCTAATTGGGACTATTTATTGTATTTGTTTTTAAACGACTGAGATTTGAAGAGTAATTAATTGCCAAGGTTAAAACAAATTCTACGGTAAGGAAAAAGGAAAAAGAGGGGGAATAAGATGACTTACCTTTCTGTTTTTGTGTCTAGTTTGGTCTTTTCTCTTCTTTTTGCCTTTTTCCTTTTCTCTTTTTTAGCCGTTAGTGGCTATCACTCGTTCAGCCAGCTTGTCTGGGACTTCTTGGAGATGGTCGTACTTCCAATGAAAGAAGCCGACGCCCATTGTGAGCGATCGCAACTCCACGATAAAGTTGTGCATCTCTGCTTGGGGTAAGTAAGCAGAAACGCAATCCCAACCAGGCCAATCCGACTTCCCTTCGTAGCCGAGAATTTGTCCCCGGCGTCCGCTTACCAGTTGCAGTACCTTAGAGGTAAACTCGGCTGGGGCACACGCCTGAATCGCGGTAATTGGTTCTAGCAGCGTTGGTTCGCACTTAGGCATTCCTTCCTGCATCGCAATCCGGGCTGCCTGTTTAAACGCTTGTTCGGAACTATCGACGGAGTGGTAAGAACCATTCGTCAGCGTCACCGCTACATCGACCACGGGGAAGCCCAAGGGGCCATGTACCAAATACTCCCGAACACCCGTCTCAACCCCAGGGATATACTGTCTCGGTACGACGCCACCGACAATTGTTTGACTGAAGTTAATGCCTTCGCCACGCGACAGCGGCTTGATATCGAGATAAACATCGCCAAACTGACCGTGACCGCCACTTTGGTGCTTGTAGCGCCCGTGAATCGAGGATGCGGGTTTGCGAATGGTTTCTTTGTAAGGAACTCGCGGCAGGTGAGTGGTCATAGGCAGGTTGTACTTGCGCCGCAGTCGGTCGAGGGCAACTTGCAGATGAATTTCACCTTGACCCCAAAGGATGACTTCGTGAGTATCGCCGTGTTGTTCCCAAGCCAGGGAGGGGTCTTCTTCTAGCAGCTTGGTGATGGCGCTGCTGAGTTTAACTTCATCGTTGCGTTTTTCGGGCGTAATCGCTAATGCAAAAACGGGTGCCATTTGCTCGGCTTTGGGGAGTTCGGTCGCCAGTGGGTCGCCGGAAGCGGTCAAGGTATCGCCAGTTTTAATTCCCTCTAAGCGTCCCAAGACAACAATCTCACCGGCTTCGGCTAAAGTCATCGGCTGTTGTTGCTGACCCATCAGACGGTACAAGCCACCCGTCCGAACGCCATTAAGGACAATTCCATCGGTTAACGTACCTTGCCACACCCGCACGAGGGAGATTTTCCCACCTTGAGGGGTGTAATAAGTTTTAATGACTTGCGCCAGGGGGGCATCGGCATGGAGAACAATTCCCCGTCGTTCGGCAGTGGTGGATGGGTCGGGTGCTTCTCGCAACAATGCTTCCAACAGCGGTCGCACTCCATAATCTTGCTCGGCAACGCCCAGGAATACAGGCACGATTAAATCTGCCCCTAATTCCATCTTCAAGTCTTGGAGAATTTCTTCTTGGGGTGGGTTAATTTCCTCTAGCAGTTCTTCTAACAGGTGGTCGTCAAAATTTGCCAATTCCTCCAGCATTTCTGCACGGGCGGCTTGTTCCTGCTCTTTGAGACCATCTGGCATCGGCACCGGGTCGGCGGCGGCACCGGGATGGTAGTGATAAGCTTGTTCGCTCACTAAGTCGATAAAGCCGCTCAGTTGTTCGCCTTGACCGATGGGATACTGGTGTGGGATGACGGGGCGACTGGAGACGGTTTTCAGGGAGTGCAGCACGTCCATGAAGTTGTTGTTCGCCCGATCCATTTTGTTGATGAAGACTAGGTGCGGGATTTCCCAGTCGTCAAGGAATTTAAATAGAGGTGCGAGAGTGAGGACGCGATCGCTCACGGGTTCACACACGACAATTGCCGCATCGACGCCAATTAGAGCATTGTAGGTTTCTTGAGCAAATTCAACCGATCCGGGACAATCGACAAAGGTGAAGCGGACACTGTCGTACTCGGTGCTAGCCGTTGATACTTCCACGCTCATGTGGCGGTCGCGTGCCTCTTGGGAACTATCTCCCACCGTGTTACCGTCTGAAGTGCGACCTTTGCGGGAAATCGCACCCGTGACGAAGAGTAAACTTTCTAGTAACGTAGTTTTGCCACTTAAGTAGGGGCCAACAATTGCAACATTGCGTACCCCAGACATGACTTTTTCGTTCATAATTCACCCCCAACAAAATAAAAAAGATGTAGAGATGTGAGCTATCGCATGGGTATGCGGTACCGATGCCATTAGCAACTCCTGGAGGATTTTTGCCCTCCCGTGCCGATGGCGATTACTGTTAACAGTTAGATGTAACAGTTAGATGGAATTTTCTATCCCTGAATGTGAGGTTAGCGCGTTCTAGGGGCAATGACTGAGAAATTGCAATTTCTTTTAAAGCAAACCCAGCAAAAACTTAAGTTGAATGAATCAGTATTAATTAGCTATAAATTTTATGAATATATGCAACAAATAACCACAAATTTGTTAGAAGAAAATCTAAATGGGTGGGCGACAAACGTAACAATTGTAAAGAGGTGACACGGAGAATGAGAACGTACCAGCAGATGAGATGGATAGCTGGAGGGTTAATACTGTTACTGGGTGGGAGGATGACGCCAGCGGTGGCTGGGACAGCCGCGACGCCAGTACAAATTGCTCAAGCTCAATCGGCGGTGGACTTGATGAATCAGGGACTTCAGCTGATCGGTCAAGCAAAAACACAAGAAGCGATCGCCTCTTTTCGACAAGCAGCCCAACTCGACCCCAAACTTGCACCCGCGCATTACAATCTGGGGCTAGCATTGCGCCAGGTGGGGCAATTGCAGCCAGCAGCGGATGCCTTTTACCAAGCAGTCCAAGCCGATCCTAACTTTGCTCTCGCCTATGCCAATTTGGGTGCAGCGCTACTAGAGGGTAATAATCTTGAGCAGGCAGGTGATTATTTGTCACGGGCGCTGGAACTCGACCCAAAGTTGGGGGTTGCTCATTACAATCTAGGTTTGGTAAGGGAACAGCAGGGAGATGAGGAGCGAGCGATCGCGTCTTTTAAACAAGCGATGCAGCTGAGTCCCAAAGCCCCAGAACCTGCTTATCATTTGGGACTCGCTTATCTACAACAAAACAACCTGGATGAAGCGAAAAAGGCATTTCAACAAGCCATTCAAATCAGCCCTAAATATCCAGAAGCCCACTATAACCTCGGTTCCATCTTGATGAATCAGGGAAAACTAGACGAAGCTCTCGCTGCCTTTCGCAAGGCAGCAGAGGCTAATTCTAACTACCCCAATGCCTACTACGCTGCCGGGTTAGTCTTCCTACGCCAAGGTCGTTACAGTGACGCCCAGCAAGTTTTGCAATATGCCAAACAACTCTACACTGCCCAAGGGAATACCCAGTGGGCTTCTAATGCAGAGGCATTATTAAAGCGATCGCAAAACCCCTAAACCCTTAAAAATTAGTTTTTAATCTTTAATGGTTTCCCCGATGCACTCTAACGCGCTTATTCGGGTCTTGCTTCTTCACCCAAGACAAAAACTTCGCCATTTGCGGCTCGTCCTTCAGCCTTTCCAAACAGTTAAGTTCTTGGGCTAATCGCGTATTGTCAAATAAATTATGTATTTGCCGATGGCAGGCAGAACATATTTTTGCAGTCGGACCAGGATCTTCATGTTTACGCTTGGTTTTCTGCCTCGGAATCAAGTGATGAACAGTCAACCGCTCCACTTCTCTTTCACATAACTCGCAAATCATGTTTTGCACAAAAAACTATTATGATTCTAAAAAATATTTTTTACCTGCTGCATTTTCTGTTTAATTAATCTATAGTTGCAGCCCTCTGGACTAATAAAGAGCGAAAAAATAGTCATACAGCACTACCAGCAGTAAAGGAAGCAGAATCATGGGATTATCTGATGGAACTAACCGCTCGCTCAGAGCGCAAATGAACGACCTTATCAACCAAGCTGGAGGTTATGAAGAAATCCTAGAATGGGCTATCCTGAAAATGCAGGAAGAATTAGAGCATTCCCGTCAAGCTTTGAGCAGTGCAACTGTTCGCCAAAACCGCACCCAGCAACAGTACGACGAAGCCCTAGCAGAAGCGGAAAAATGGGAGCGACGGGTTCAACTTGCATTGGCAAAAGGGCGTTCAGATTTAGCGATTGAAGCACTACCTCGTCAGAATACTAACCAAGAAATGGTTAGGAGATTGAAATTTCAGCTAGACCAGCTAACGGTTCAAGTAAAAAATCTTAAAAAGAATTTAACTGCTCTAGAGAGTAAAATTGCTAAAGTTAGAACCAACAGAGATCACATCAAATCAAGCATAGCTGATGTCAACGTCAATGAACCGTTGCCAACTACCGACGTTGAGATTATCTTGCTCAAGGAAAACCCTGAAAAAATTCTAGAGGAAGCTATCTCGGAGACCCAGCAGGCTATTGCTAATGCAATTACCGATTGGGAAAGGCTTCAGCAACAACACAAGCAAGCTGAGGAAGAAACTAATCACTGGCATCAACAGGCTCAGATAGCTCTGCAAAAAGACGATGATAATTTAGCTTTTCAAGCTCTTATCAGTAAGACAGTTCAAGGCAAAATAACTACTGCCCTCAAAACTCAGCTCGTTCGGCAAGTGGCAATATTAGAACTCCTAAAGCAAAACTTAATTGCTCTAGAAAATGTCAAAGACAAGCTTGAAGCACAGGTATCCGCTGAAATCGATCATGAGTGGGATGATGATTTACTGGTTATAGATGCTGACATATGTATACCTTCCCCTGATTAAACAGCTGTCTCTAAATCAAATTCAGCGGTTAATTTGGAATAAAAATTACTGCTAGTTGGCTCCGCGCAGGCTTCGCCAATATTTTCTTTATGTCTTTGTGGTTCAATACACTCTTTTTGCCTTCACAAATAATTTCAGATAGCAATAGATACTAATTGTATTTGTTATAACTAAGTTTAAAAACCAGTGAAAATACGATTTAAGCCTAAAATCGTTTGTGATAGGTATATAAAGAAACTTCCAGCTCCAAAATCATTCCAGAAAAAAGCTATGTTTCAAACCCATAAACAAGATGATGTAATCTCAGGCGCTGCATTTGTTACCGGAGGCGCAGCGGCGGGTGCTGGAGTTTCCGCAGCAATTGGGGGGATGGGATTAGTCGGAGGATTCGGAGCAGTTGGAATTGGTATGGCACCCGTTACAGCAGCAGGCGCGGTTGCTGGTGCTGCTGCGTATGGAGCATTCAAAGGCATAGGAGAAGGAGATGCTTTCGCTTTAGGTTCGATGGGAATTGGTGCAGTAGGCGGCGCAGGCTTTTCCTCTGTTTTTGGCGGCATGGGATTAGCTTTTAAGGGAACAGCGGTTGGAATTGGTATGGGTTCCTTTGCGGCGACAGGTGCAGTTTTTGGATTGGGCGTTTATGGTTTATTGAAACTGATTGACGAATCGGGAAGTGGGGAAACCGCATATCAAGCTTTCGAGCGAATGGAAGAAAAAGTATTATGGCAAGAAGCTTATACTAATGCACTTCTAGAGCTAGAATTAGCAGCACTAGATAATAAGTTAGCAGGTGATATTTTAAAGCATAAGTTTGCTGCCCTAGAAATTGAGGACGAGTTGAAGGCGCTAAAAGCAAAAACACCAGCGAAGACTGCTTTGAATCTAAATTATTCTGCACCTCATAAAAATATTTCATCCAAATTTTCTACCTCTAACCCAAATTTAAATCCCTCTGCAACGCCTAAAACTTCCATTCATCAAATACCGTTACCTAAAACCAAATTTACTAAGCCTAAGATTGCACCAAGATTGACAAAAATTGAGTCTCAGACACCTCAAGGCTGGAAATGCGTACACACCCTAAAAGAGCATTCAGCCGCAGTCAATTCGATTGCCATCAGCTCTGATAATCAGACGATTGTTAGTGGGAGTGACGATCGAACCGTTACACTGTGGAACCTGAAGACTGGAAAAAAATTTTTCAACTTCTTTGGACAAGGACAAGAAGTTTCTTCAGTAGCAATTAGCCCGGATGGTCAGACGATTGCTAGTGGCAGTTTTGACCAAAAAATTACCGCCTGGAATCTACGTAAAAAAGAATTTCTTTACACCTGCTTTTATTCAAACTCTGCTTACAGTCATTCAGGCTTTGTTTACGCGGTTGCTTTCAGCCCAGATGGAAAAATTATGGCTAGTGGAAGCGCTGATAAAACGATTAGGCTTTGGGGTGCCTCTACAGGAAAACTAAGAAGCACGCTGAATGGACATTCTGACGCGGTTTTGTCTGTGGCGATTAGTCCTGATAGCCAAACTCTTGCCAGTGGAAGTGCCGATCAAACCCACATTCCGCAGGTTTCAAACCAGTAGGTAGTATTTCTGGCAAGCCGCCCCCAGGAAGCGGAGAATGCGCTGCCGTTCTTCGGTCAAATTGACCACTTGATGGAGGTGGTGCATCTCT
>NZ_JACJTV010000034.1 GCF_014698845.1 Coleofasciculus sp. FACHB-1120
AGAGATGCACCACCTCCATCAAGTGGTCAATTTGACCGAAGAACGGCAGCGCATTCTCCGCTTCCTGGGGGCGGCTTGCCAGAAATACTACCTACTGGTTTGAAACCTGCGGAATGTGGGTTTTAGCTTCACAACCAGATTCCAGAGTGGTACTCATCGCCGGGAGTCAGTCTGACTTTACTTCCAGCGAGCTGTGCCCGGAGCGACAATCAAAGGGAGCGCGGTGCGGGTATGCATCCCCAGAAGCAGGTGCTTTGGGTTTGCCGAAGCTGCTGACCCCGCCCAACTGTTTTTTGAATCTGGCAACGGGGGAGCCATCAGCAATCCATTGCGAGAATAAATGTGAGAATCAACACAGATGGTTGCCTTGTTCGTTGAAGCTGCGAAAGTTTACTCGAATCCTTGGGTCAACTCCAGAGGCTAAAAGCAAGGTGCCCTCGTTGGTGATTTTGGGACTGGGCGATCGCTTTAATGCGATCTTGCACAGCTACAAAACCACTGAGAATTCTGAAGCCAATGCCAATCTTTACGAGCTGTATTTTGGATTTGATCCGGCGATTTTGGGCAGCATTTGCACCGAAATGACTCGCGCGTTGCACTTAACCCCAGAGATATCCCCTGCTTTTGAGCGAGCCATTGCCGATTGGTGCCCTCAACCCAACCTCCCAGCCTTGCAGAGCGAATTCACCTCAACGCTGGTGGGGGCTATCTTAACCAGTCAAATTAGCACTCAGACGCCAGAGAAAGCAGCAGCAGATGCTTGTAGCAGTGCTGGGGCAAGTTTGACCGACAACCCTAAAGACGCCATAATTCTTGCCTCTCCAACCGACCGAACTAAACTCACCTTGTTTCGAGAGCCGGGAATCCAGGCGCACCTTGTCCAACCCCCCTTTCCCAAGGCTGGATTGCCGAGTTGGCAACAACCAGAAAAGTTACTGCAAGAACTGCTACGCATTAGCTCGTCAAGCCAGGGAGCGCAGGTAATTTTGCAGCGTTCGGCGGTGTTGATTCAAGAGGCTTTTGGGGCGAGTCGGTGTTTAATTGCGTTCTATAGCCCCAAAGATGAGCGTACCTTGTGGAGTGCGATCGCCCACGATTCATCTATCCCCGTTTCGGCTCGGCAAACTCATTATCCTGAATGGGCAAGTGTCGAACAGTGCCTTCTCAAACACCATCAGGGCAATCCTTGGGCAACTGAGCGAAACGTTGGCTCGACGGCTGCTGAATCTGTCTTCTTGACCTGGTTGCATACACACCCGCAGGAAATCGAGTCGCGAGAGATGGCATCTCTACACGGCGCGTCTGGACTGGTTGGGTTGCTAGTGCTTGAGCAATGGGATGAGAAGCGGGAGTGGCAACCGGGAGAGCGGCAATTACTGCATCTGACGCTGCAATTGGTAGAGCGAGGACACAACCTGGCAACGCTTTACCAGCAAGCAGAGGAACGGATTACTCATACGGCGCTATTAAATCGGCTGGTTGCCCAAATCCGGGCTTCTTTAGAGCTGTCCCATATCTTTGAAACGGTGACGCTAGAACTGGGTCATCTTTTGGTGGCAGATCGATGTTTGATTTTTCAGTATTTAGAGGAACAGCAGTGTTGGAAGCCGCTGACTGAGTATCGCGCTCATGCTGATATCCTCACAGCCATGAACTTGATCGTTCCCGATCAAAAAAACTGTTGTGCCAGAACGCTGCGGAATTTACAAGTTGTCCAGGTGAGCGATACGCGCTTAGTGGATGACCCGATGAATCGCTCTTTGGCGGCAAAATATCCGGGCGCTTGGTTGATGGTGCCGATTCACCGGCAGCAAAAAATTTGGGGCTGCTTAACCTTCGCTCAGGATCAATTTCCCCGCTACTGGCACGAGTCGGAGTTAAAGTTTATTACGACCATTGCCGACCAACTAGCGATCGCTATCTACCAAGCCACCCTTTACCAACAAATTCAGGCGCAAAACCAAACCCTAGAAGCCTTGGTGCGAGAACGCACCGCTGAGCTAGAAAGTTTCTTTGATGCTCACCCAGACTACATTTTTGTGGTCGAACGTGAGAATCTGCGTCTGCGCTTTTGCAATCATGCTTTTGCTCAAAGGATGGGGTTTGACAACCGATATGCCGTTCAGGATCGGTCGATTCTAGAATGCTTCCCGCCTCTAATTGCCAAGTCTTTTGCCAAACAAAATTTGCGGGTTTTTGAATCGGGAGAAACGCTACACGAACAGGAAACCCTTGTTTTCCCAGATGGGATTCACCACTTCAACACTTCCAGAGTGCCGCTGAAGCACTCCAATGGCGAGGTTTATGCTTGTTTGGGGACTTTCCGTGAAATTACAGAGCTAGTAGAGACGAAGCAGGCTCTCTCTCTGAGAACCGAGCAGTTGCAAGATGCCTTAACTGCCGCGAATGCAGCTTCTCAGGCGAAAACTGAGTTTCTAGCAACCATGAGTCATGAATTGCGGACACCGCTCACGTCTGTGATTGGGATGTCCTCCGCTTTGATGCAACCGTATTTTGGCGAACTGAGCGGAAAACAAAAGGAATATCTCAAGATTATTCATAATAGCGGACAGCACCTGTTGCAGCTGATTAACGATATTCTCGATTTGTCTAAGATTGAATCCGGTAAAGCCTCCTTAACCCTCAGTCAGTTTTCTCTGCGTCAGGTAGGGATTGACAGTTTGGAATTGTTGCAAGAAAAGGCTCAAGTCCAACAGGTAAAGCTAACAGCGGATTTCACTGAGTTGCCTCCCGCCGATGATTTCTGGGGCGATGAACGGCGCGTGCGGCAAATCTTGCTGAATTTACTCTCGAATGCGGTCAAGTTCACACCGCCTGGGGGGGAGGTATGGCTGCGGATGCAGTATCAAGGCAACCAGGTGATGATTGAGGTAGCAGACACGGGAATTGGGATTCCGATGGAGAAACAGCATCTTTTGTTTGAGGCGTTTCAACAAATTGATAGCTCTCTGCATCGGCAGCATGAAGGGACTGGGTTGGGATTGGCTTTGACTCGCCAGTTGGTGGAGATGCATGGTGGCACGATTAGCTTCCATTCGGAGGTAGACGCGGGAACGGTATTCGTGGTTTATCTTCTAGCCCAAAATCCAAATTGAAGGGGTAAGGGATCATCCGTCGCGGAGAATGGATGAAATCTAGCCACATCTAGCGACTCCCGACTTTCTTTTCTGCAAACCTTCAAAACAATCGGTCGGGATATCCCCTGGGTTTTCTACAATGGAATGGGGTGTTCCATCCAATGTGTCCCGATTGGGTGGAGAAGCACAAATGGTGTTAAGGATGGTGTCAAGGACAGCGCGTTGAAGTTTTACGTGCTGGGTGCGGCTGTTCCTTCGAGGGGTTATAAGTCGGGATGGTGGCGCTGTATTCTGGAGAATCTGCTTGCACTTTGCTCATTTAAGCAATTGGCTGGCACGTTAATTGCCAATCTGGAATGGCCAATTGCTAGCCAGTTAATTCTCCTGTAGACCAATTCAGATTTAGATCATGGAACTCTGGTTGCTCCTACTGTTACTAGGATTGTTTACTTACTTCATCGTGAAGCGCAGTGTTGCTAGCATCACCCGAACCCCAGTCTGGCTTTTGTGGATAGTGATGATGACACCGGCATTCATTTGGAGTGCCTGGATTCTGGTCTACGGTGAAGATAAGCGAATGCCGCTAGCTTTGGAGATTGCCCCATTTATCATTTGCCCGTTATTGTACTGGCTGCTGATTCAGTGGGGTCGTCGAGATTTTACCCCGCCGCCAAAACCGCAAGAAATGGTGGCGGAACAAGCTCAAAATCTATCTGAGGTAAAGCCTGTCGCTGCTGGCGATGCAGGGAGTACTGTCCGTCCGATTGATAAAACAGAAGAAACAAATCTTCGCAATTGTTTTCCCTGGACTATCTATTACCTCCAGAACATCGATTACCGACCCCAAGCGGTGATTTGTCGCGGGAAGTTGCGAACGAATCCGGAGGTGGCGTACCAGACAATTCGGGAGAATATTGAGAAATTATTTGGCGATCGCTTCTTTGTGGTCTTTCAAGAAGGTTTGAATGGGAGTCCGTTCTTCGCACTGGTTCCTAATCCCCAAGCTCACCCACAGGCAAAGCAGCAAACGGAACCTTTAAAACGACCGGCTTTAGCCTTAGGGCTGCTGATCGCGACTTTATTTACCACTACTTTAGTCGGGGTAGAACTTTCTGAAGTTTCTAACGCCGCACTGCAATCTAACCCAGCTTTACTGTTAAAAGGACTGCCCTATGCTTTGGCATTGGTGGCTATCTTAGGCATCCACGAACTCGGTCATTACCTGAGTGCCCAATATCACAAAATTCGCACCACGCTGCCTTACTTTATCCCCGTTCCTTTTTTCCTGGGGACGTTTGGAGCATTTATTGGGCGGCGATCGCCCGTACCCAGCCGCAAAGCGTTATTCGATCTGGGCATTGCCAGTTCCGTCGCTGGTTTTTTGGTGACGTTACCGCTATTGTTTTGGGGATTGGCGCACTCGGATGTGGTTGCTGTGTCGGAGCAGTCGAGTATCTTAAACTTCACCTCTTTGAATCCCCGGTTTTCCCTGTTATTAACTTTGCTAAGTAAATGGGCACTAGGATCTGAACTGACAGCAAACATGGCAATCAAGCTTCACCCAGTAGGAGTGGCTGCGTATATCGGTTTTATCTGGACAGCGTTTAAATTGATGCCGGTAGGACATCTGGATGGCGGTCACATTGTCCACGCCATGTTTGGACAACGAAATGGGGCGATGATTGGTCAAATTAGCAGGCTGTTGATGCTGGGGTTGTCTCTGGTTCAGCCGGATTTGTTTATTTGGGCAATCTTCTTATTCTTGATGCCAGTTTCTGATGAACCGGCGCTGAATGATGTGAGCGAACTTGACAACAAGCGCGATTTCTGGGGATTGTTAGTTTTGGCGCTTTTAGTGAGCATTCTATTGCCAGTGCCAGGAAATCTCGCGCAGTTGTTGAAGATTTGATCCAGATAATTGAGTAAAAAGTAATTGGTAAAAAATTTTAAGGGGAGACACGATTACTCGTGTCTGATTTATGAGTTGTGAATTCAAAAATTTTCTTGGAACTCATCACTCTCATTAGCTATTAGCAAAGGAATAAGAACAATGGAAAAACAGCCGATTCATGTGATAGGTGGTGGTTTGGCGGGGACGGAAGCGGCGTGGCAAATCGCTAATGCGGGTGTGCCAGTGGTGCTGCACGAAATGCGACCGCTGCGGTTTAGCCCTGCCCACCACTCCGAACACTTGGCAGAATTGGTGTGCAGTAATTCCTTTGGGGCAATGTCGAGCGATCGCGCAGCCGGTCTTTTGCATGAAGAATTACGTCGTCTCGGCTCAATGATTATTAGTAAAGCCGACGAACACGCGGTTCCCGCTGGGGGTGCCTTGGCGGTGGATAGGGGCGTATTTAGCCGCGAATTGACAGAAATCCTCGCGAATCATCCCCTGATTGAGTTACGACGCGGTGAATTGCGCCAAATCCCCACAGAAGGCATTGTCGTCCTCACCAGTGGCCCGCTAACCAGTCCCGATTTGGCTGAAGATTTGCAGCAGTTCACGGGCATGGAATACATGAGCTTTTTCGATGCCGCCAGCCCGATTGTGGTGGGAGAATCGATTAACCGAGATGTGGCTTTCTTGGCTTCTCGTTACGACAAGGGAGACGCGGCTTATCTCAATTGCCCGATGAATCGGGAGCAATATCTCCACTTTAGGCAGGAACTCTGCAAAGCTGAACAAACGGAATTGAAGGACTTTGACCGGGAAACGGCTAAGTTTTTTGAAGCTTGTCTGCCGATTGAAGAACTAGCGCAGCGGGGGGAAGATACGATGCGTTATGGCCCGTTGAAGCCGGTGGGATTGTTTGATGCCCGTAAAGGCGATTTCCGCGCCCCAGAAAATCAGTCGCAACGTCCTTATGCGGTGGTGCAGTTGCGCCAAGAAGATAAGGCGGGGCAGTTGTGGAATCTAGTCGGATTTCAGACGAATTTGCGCTGGGGCGAACAAAAGAGAGTATTTCAGCTGATTCCAGGGTTGGAAAATGCTGAGTTTGTGCGGCTGGGCGTGATGCACCGCAACACATTTATTAATGCGCCCCAACTGTTAAAGCCTTCTTTGCAATTCCACAAACGCGCCACGTTGCTTGCGGCGGGGCAATTGGTGGGGACTGAGGGCTATACGGCAGCGGCGGCGGGTGGCTGGCTGGCAGGGACGAATGCGGCGCGGCTGGCTTTGGGCAAAGAGCCGCTAACGCTACCGGGAACGACGATGATGGGGGCGTTGTTTGAATTTATTAGTTCGGCGTCATCAAAGCATTTTCAACCAATGCCACCTAATTTCGGAATTTTGCCGGAACTGCCGACTCGGATTCGCAATAAGCAGGAGCGATATGGAGTTTATCGCGATCGCTCTTTTGCCGATTTAGCAAGTTGGAAAGCTGCGTCCAAACTTCTTGTTCCCAAGGTGAGTCTGGAACGAGAAGCGACAAGCGTTTCCATTGAATCAGGAACGGGGATTTAATTAACCTCCCATTCTGTAGGGGATGGCGCTGCCATCCCCTACAGAATGGGAATGAGTGTAAGTGATTGAATCCACCTTCCTCAGTAGCATTCAGTAGCATTAAGATCCCATAAGTCCGAAATAATAACTTGCAGCAACAACGATAATTGTTAATACTCCAATCGTCGTACTGATAACAAATTGCTTAGAGGTTTTTTGATTAAGCTCCTGTTTGCTTTCACTTTGCTCAGTGCTAGCCCCACGATTGGTTGCTTCGTTAGTTTTCATGGTTGTTAATGGTTTATGGTTATTTATTACCCAGTTTGCTACAACTGCCAGGAACTTCATCTAACTTAAGAATTATCAAGGGAATGTATACAGCGATACTTAATAGCTTTATACTCAATTGTCTGACAAACAGAACTGGTGGCTTAAAAATGGACTTTAATAATCCTTTGGTAAGGCTTTTTTAGGCTTTAAATTTCCTAAAAAAGCTTGTATAAATTATTTTTTAATGGTATATTTTTATAATGGGAATCTGTGCGTTCAGGTAAATTGTTTCTCGATTAGCCGCACTGCCTCTACAGCACCATTAGGATAATCCGCAGGGCGATTGGATACCTGATTTTGCAGCATTGCCACAGTCGCGATCGCGTCCTCAATCTCTTCAACACAGTAGGCGCATCGTAAAGCCCTAACCTTTTGACGGTCATATAGTCGCTTAAAAGCAAAAGCGACTAACGGAACGCCCACCGCAGCACATTCATGAACCGTGTTATAACCAGCGCCACCGACAACGACATCAGCCGCTGGGAGGCATTCAATTCCTGGTGAGTGAGACACCCAGAACTGCGGCGGACATCCCTCTGGACAGACGGGTGCTAAAACACGCAGCGCTGCGTCTGGAAACGCTGCCTCTAGGTGAGTTGATAACTTACCAAAGAAAGATAATTCGGAAGCTTGTCCGGCGGCACAGACAAGGATAATCTTTTCTCTAAGCCGCGCAGGCGGATTTTGTTTGTGTAGCCGCGAATTACCTTCGCATGGGTGAGCGCAATTCAGACCAAGTAGCGATCGCGCCTTCATTCTATCTGGCAGTTCCTCCGCATTGCGAATTAACCAGGGACTGGTGTAACGCACAATTGGTAAATCTGCTAGCGGTGAATCTTCTCCTTCTCCTGGCACAATAATCGCATCGAAATTTTCTGTAACAAAAGAGCGCAACGCGAAGCGGTGAATATAAACTGGGCTGATATCGCGGTGAATTAAAATTCGGGGGATGTGTTTTAACTGGGGCAAAATATCTGCCAATTCACCACCCAACCCGCGAGGAAAAGTATCGACAATTAAACAGTCGTAACGGGTGTTTAATAAAACATCCCGCACTTGTTCGCAAGTCGCTGCAAAACCAGCATCAGGTGCAATGATTTGCACATCGCAACTCTCATCGCGCAAGTAAGTTGCATAAGGGCTATTCGTAAGAATTTTGACGTGATGGTAACGGGAGGCAATTCGTCCGAGAGATAAGCTACGGGTAAAATGTCCCCAACCGCCTCCCAAAGCATAAATCAACCAAGTTGTCATTTTTGGAGTTTTCATCGCAAAGAACACAAAGGTAAACGCAAAGGTACGCTAAGAAATCATTTTTTCTTGACGTACCTCTGCGTTATCCTTAGCGTCCCTCTGCGTTGAAAATTTAACTCGCCCCCATATCCATCTCAAAATCGGCATCCATTTCCCCTTCTAGACTCATATTGTCTGCTTCGGTGAAATCGACATTGCCAGTTTCCGGGTCATAATAATAGCGATCGCGGTTGTCATAGTAGTTGCTGCCCCAATAACCGCGATTGTAGTTACCATATCCAGAGTAATAGGAATAATCGTAATAATAGGGGTTATTATCCGGGTAACTACAGTAAGGACAGCCGATGTTTGTAGTGCGTCCGCAGCGACGTTTGAAGAGAAATCCCACCATGCGATCGCATTCTCCACTTGCACCGATTTCCGATGAACTGGTAGTCTGACTGCTGCTGGGATTGAGTTGAATTTCGTAGGGGCCAATTTGCAAGCGATCGCCATCTATTAGCGTACTACTGGGCAACCGGACGCTGTTGATTAAGGTGCCGGTACTGCTATTTTGATCGACTACGATTAACTCTCCATTCGCTACATCAATTAGAGCATGATATTCAGCCACTCGTTCGCTGGCTAACACAATCCTAGCAACCCGATTGCCATCAATTTCTTGGGGCATTGAGGCAAATTCCCGACCCAAGGCGACAGGCGTCTCTAACAGGGGTTCTCGTCGTTCGCTGGTGACTGGATCTATCCAACTCAGTTGAATTTGCAAGGATTATTTCCCTCCCGAACGATTAACTGCATAAGCTAAAGCAGCTTTTTGTTCTTTGCTTAAAACGTCGAATCCGAAACTAGCGATCGCAGCTGGGTTTACCTGCGATTTTGTAGAAAAAACTGGTTTGTCGGCTGCATTTATCAAAGAAGTTTTGCCATTTTTTACTTTCACTTTATAAAGCGACTGTTTATCAGGTGACTCAACCTCAAAACCGTAATCTCGCGCTTTAATTCTGTAAATCTCTTTATCTGCCCCATCTTCTAGCTTGTAATCCCCATCGTTTTGTCTTCGTAAAACATACAATTCTTTCGTTTGATCTGCGTTTTCAATTTTCCAGTAACCGTCTTTTACTACAACGTAGCCTAAAACTTTATCAGCAGCACTCTTTATTTTTACTTTTCCCCCAGCATCAACATTAAATCGAGCTATTTCTTTGTCCTTCTCATCAAGCAATTTAGCCCCATCTGCCTCTGGTTTCAGCGCAAAAGCTTCCGCACCCCCCTCTTGTTTAAATTTGATTTTCTCTGTATTAGTCGCTACCGCTGAGGGATTATTTTGGGCAATTGGAGATGTTTGCGGGCTAGATGTTGTAGATACTTCTGGTGCCTGCTTTACAGAATTACTGCAAGAACCTAACAGGATTATTGCTGCCAAAGCAAAGCCAGACAAAAATGTTCTATTAATTTTATTCATCATTACAAGTTTTTACCTAAATTCCTTCTTTATTTAGTAACAGTTCACATAATCAAAATTCCGGACTTTTGCAAAAAAATAAATATTTTTTCACTTTTACTTACTTTGCTTTAGATAACATCCGAGCCAAATTGAGAACTTGATAAACGCTGAGAAACATCATCGTGATAGTTTGATACAATGCTTCTTGATTCCAGGGCATAGAAGGTGACATTTTTACGACCAAGTTTATCCCCTTATCCGTCACTCTCATCCGTTTTACGTTAGTCAGTTTTGGAATTTTTACTGCATTCACGGCTTCATTGTTTAAAACTTTAATTGCCCCGTACCGTCGTTGCGGATAGGTTAAATTCAGACTGATATCTAATCGCTTGGCTTTCGATTTTGTTTTGTATTTTGATTTGCCGCTTCTAGAAGTCTTCCATCCGTAAGCGGTCTGATTTAGCTCAGAAGTTGTTAATACAAAGCGAGTTTTATCTAAAAATTGTCCTTCCATTTTTAGCCAATCATCTTGGAAAAAATCTATTTTAAATCCTGACTTCAAGGGATGTTTAACTGTTTTAATTCGCTTGGAGTCTTGATTAGCTGGGCTGAGAACTAAATGAACACTGACCTTAGCTTCCTTATCCATATCTCTCTCCAGCATTTCCAAAATTTTTTCCGTTAACGCATAGCGATGATTTGGAAAATTGAATCGGCTATATTTACTTTCTCTTATTCCTGCATAAATCGCTACGATTGTACATCCTACTCCAACACACAATAATAAAATAGTTAAAATATTTCCAAATAATTGAAACCCATCTCCCATTTCTCCCACAACTATCATTAAAATGAACGCTATAACAATTGAAGTAATCGCGCCAACAACACATTTGGTTACCAAATTTCCAAACTCTGTTTGCTTTGCCTCTGAGGCTCTATCCAGGGTTGCCAATTCCCTTAAGTCTTTGACAATATCAGAAACAGCAGCCGTCACAGAATAAGTCGGAGATTTGCGTAAGGTTTCTAAATTTATTGACATTTGTAATAAAAATTCAATATCAATGAATAGGGGATTACGTAAGGTAGAGATCGCTTATATGAAATCGTACCCAAACGCTTTGATAACAGATACTTTCTAAGAAGTGGTAATTATTGTTACAAAAATTTAGAGTTTTAGGGCAAAATTGAGTCATAGTTTAGTTGATGAACGATTCTAGAATAGCTTACATTTCTTTTGATACCGTACCAGCGCCCAAGGGAGCCGCAATTCATATTGCCGCTTTTACTCAAGCTTTGGCAGATGCTTTTGGTGACATTCAGCTAGTGACAGTTTCCCCGACAGCCTACGCAGTAAATCAGAGGGAATCACCCCATATTATCCAATCCATGTTACCTGCGTTAGGAGATACGTTAATTAATCGTGTGCTTTATTTTCGCACGATGCTGGGCAATTGGTGGCAGAATCAGTGGTTTGAGGCAGTTCATATCCGTTCTATTTATGAAGGATTTCCAATTGCCCTGAACAAAGAAAAATTGTGTAAGCATTTAATTTTTGAAGTTAATGGATTGCCATCCATTGAACTCAAATACCGCTATCCAGCAGTGGCAGACGACCGGGAATTACTGCACAAATTAAAGGCACAAGAAAAAATTTGTTTAGAAGCATCAGATTTAATTTTAACCCCTAGTTCCGTAACCAGAGACTATCTCCAAACAAGAGGGGTTCCCGACTCAAAAATCCGCGTCATTCCTAATGGAGTTGATTTAAATATATTTACTTATCGTCCTTCAAAGTTTAGGGATGCCGAATATCCAAATCTTCCCAATCAGGACAGGGAACCCCCAAAGACTCAGCCTCGATTTCGGGTGTTATATTTTGGTACATTTTCCCCTTGGCAAGGGATTAATCTTGCTGTTGAAGCGCTGGCACTTGCTGACCGGGATTTTCCTACTCAATTAACAGTCATTGGACAAGGTCGCGACTTTCAGATTTTAGCCTTAAAACAGCTAGCTTTAAAACTAGGAGTAGCAGAGTCTCTCACGATTTTAGACCCTGTATCGCAAGCGGAACTCGTCCAAAAAATTCATGCATCTGATGTAATTTTGGCTCCGTTGACGCCCAATGACCGAAATCTGGTTCAGGGTTGTTGTCCTTTAAAAATTTTGGAAGGAATGGCGACAGGTACGCCGGTAATTGCTAGCGATTTACCTGTGGTGAGAGAATTGGGTGTGGATGGGGTACATTTCCTGCTCGTCAAACCAGGTTCTGCAAAGGAAATTAAAGATGCCTTGCTGAGGTTAAAAACAGAACCGGAATTGGCAATAAACTTAGCAAGGAATGCCCGTCAGCAGATTGAGAATGATTACACTTGGAAACACGCCGGTGATGCTTTGGTAGCAGCTTATGAGGAACTTGGAATTAAACGATCGATAACAGTTTGAAGCCGCTGATTTTCATGTTTTAGAGAAAATTCAGCGAGAATACGATCGCGCCCTGCCATCCCAATCTGACGCCTAGCACTTGGCTCTAAATCTAAACACTCCAGCACCGCCTCACCCAGTCGATGTAACTGGGAACGAGGAAGCAAAAATCCACTTTTCCCATGCTCAATCACCTCTGGAATTCCACCGGCATCGCTGGCAATACAGCAACAACCACAAGCGATCGCTTCTAGCAGCGCATTCGGCATCCCCTCCCATACAGAAGGTTGCAGATAGACATCACATAGCCGCAGATGCCCCGCTACCGCCGCAGGACTCGCTAAATGTCCGGTGACAATAACCCGCTTGGCGTTTTCTGGATGCTGAGTCGCATAGAGTTGTAATGCCGCTTCCTGGGACGCCCGCACTTCCCCGATAATTAACAAACAGGCAGGACGTTGGGCGCGGACTGTGGTTAAGGCATTCAGAAGAAACTGCTGCCCCTTCTTTTCTCGCAATTCTCCGGAAAATCCCAGTACCGCTTCATCAGGGGCAATGCCCAAAGATGCTTGGAGAAGGGATGATTCATGAGTTGCGCCGATAATGGGGGGCGAAAATACCCGCTCGTTGACGCTATTTTTCAAAACCATTACATCATCCCGCTGGGCGAGTAGCTGAATCTTCCGCGCCATATCGGCACTCACTGCCGTAATCAAACGGGCATTTAACAGCGTCCATTGCAGTCGCGCAAAATCCCCCGGTGGAAACATGGCTCGCTCGATATCATTCCCACGGGTGCTTACCGTACTGGGAAGTCCCTTTGTTGCCGCAAACCAAGTGGCTAAGAAACCGCTAGGGAAAGCATAGTGCCCCCAAACCGCATCGTAGCCACGGCACTGATGCAGCCAGTCGAGGACGTTGAGGGTATGAGGCATCGTCATATCCCAGTGGCGATATAGCCCCACCCGATAGACTTTGAGATGTTTGATAATTTGAAAATATTGACTTTCGGCGTGCCCGGTTGCGCTGCTAGGAACCTCTGGACTTCGGACTTCTCCCGGTTGCAAGTAACGACTCCACGCCACCACGTCTACTTCCATGCCCAGCTGGCAGAGGGCGGCGGCAATGCGCCCCGCACTACTCGCTAGCCCGCCAATATCAGGGGGAAATCGTTCCGTGAGAAAAAGAAGACGTCTCAAGGGACTCTAAAGTATTGCTACTAGGACTTTTTAAAGTCTAAAGTCTAAAGTGTGATCGCTCAGTTGTGAATCCGATTCCCTTAACGTTTTGTCCAACCTAGAGGGATTTCGTTTAATTAAGGAAAAACCCAGAATCTTATTCCCTTTCCACGAACGAGTTATCAAGCGCTCAACGGACTGAGACGGCTAATCACCGTTCGTGAGGATTAGAAGCAGGGAGCCGCAGGCGATCGCTGCGTGTTTTTTTTTGATTCCAGGGAATCACCTACACCGTTATTCCTTCTCACCCGCCCCCTCAATCGCTACCAGCACCACTGTAATATTGTCTCTGCCCCCTTTATCCTTAGCGGACTCGACAAGGGCTGTGGCTGCCTTTTCTAAGGAAGTAGACTTGAGGTGAGTTGCAATCAGCTGATCCGAAAGTTCTTCTGTGAGTCCATCGCTACACAGCAGCAGTCTGTCGCCTGCTTGCACATCCAGCGGTTGGATCTCAATCAGACGCAAATCTTTACGACCCAGACACTGAGATAATACGTGACGCCACGGGTGCATTTTGGCTTGTTCGGAAGTCAGTTCCCCGGCTTTCATCGCCCGTGCCACCCAAGTATGATCCTCAGTGATTTGCTCTAGAGTTGCCCCTCGCATTCGATAAAGGCGAGAGTCCCCCACATGAGCGACCCAAGGCTGCTGTTGGCGAAACATCACCACAACGCCTGTTGTGCCCATATCTGAGCGTTCTGGATGATTCGCTTGATCTTGGAGAATCGCCTGATTTGCATCCAAGAAGGCTTTTTCTAATAATGTTGGGCAATTCTCGTCGGAATGCCAATGCTCATCTAGATAGGTATAGATAGACTGAGTGGCAATTTGGCTTGCCTCCTGGCCTCCTGCATGTCCTCCCATGCCATCAGCAACTATAAAAAATCGCCCATCAGGGTCGATATGGTAGTCATCTTGGTTGACGGAACGAAGAAGTCCCGCATCAGAGAGGCCCGTGGAGCGACGAATCATATATTGTCTGCTGGCAACAGCAACTTTACTTTACCCGAATCAAAACATCCGATCAAATCGGTCGAGGCGCATGAGCAAGCGGATGAGGACAAAAGCTAAGGCAGATGCCCCCAGAGCAACCACGACTGCCAGCCCGACATAACCCTGAACAAAGAGGATAGTGGCTGATAGGGTGAAAGCACTGATGAGCAAAGTATAGTTAGTTCCCAACTGAATGCTACTCATTCGCCGCAGAATGCGATCGCTTTCGATAGATCGCACTCGAATCCGCAGGTCGCCCTGCTCTAATTTCTCAATCGTATCCTCAATCCGCCGTGGCAAGCTCAAAGCCGTACTACTAACTTGAGCCGCTTGCCGTCCTAATTCATTCAAGAAGCTACTACTAGTACTATTACTGCCATTACTATCTGCCATAAGCTGCATTGCAAAGGGTCTTGCAATCTCCATAAAGTTAAATTCCGGGTCTAAGCCTTTTCCAACCCCTTCTAAAGTTGAGAAAGCTCGCATCACAAAGGTAAAAGTCGCCGGAAACCGAAAAGGTTGGTCGTAAGCAATTTCATAAAGGTCTTCACTAATCTGACTCACCGATTGGTTTTCAAACGGCTTATCCATAAAGTGATCCAGCATATACTGAATCGATCGCCGCACGGGTCCCATATCATCAACCTTTGCCAGCGCCCCCATTTCCACGAGCGAATGCATCACTCGGTCGCCATCTTTTTGGGCAATGCCAAACAGCGTTTCCATCAGTTGTTCGCGGATGTTGGCCTTGATCCGCCCCATCATGCCGAAATCATAAAAAATCAGGGCACCTTCGGGACTGACAGCGATATTGCCAGGGTGAGGGTCGGCATGGAAAAAGCCATCGTTGAGCAATTGTTGCAGGTAAGCTTTAGCACCCAGGTGAGCCAGTTCCTTTCGATCCAGCCCCGCTGCTTCCAGCGCTTCATAGTGACTAATTTTAATGCCTGGAATGTACTCAAGAGTGACAACCCGTGGCGACGTATATCGCCAGTAGACACGCGGCACTTTTACCCACTCATAGGCGCGGAAGTTGCGGCGAAACGTATCGGCGTTACTGCCTTCATTCAGGTAATCAATTTCTTCCCAAAGAATTCGGCTGCACTCCTCATAGATTCCTAGCCAGTCACGACCCCGACCCCAGTCGGGATGGTTTTGAAAGAAACGGGCAATTCCTCTAAGAATTTGCAAATCAACCGTAAACAGCTGCTTCAATGCGGGTCGTTGTACTTTGACCACGACTTCTTCGCCGCTGTGGAGCGTTGCTTTATGTACCTGTCCCAAGCTAGCCGCCGCCAGGGGAATCGGGTCAAAAGTGCGGTAAAGCTGCGAAACTTTCTTGCCGAAGTCCTTCTCAATCAGCATTTCAGCTTGTTCGTAGCTAAAAGCAGGCACCTTGTCTTGCAGCTTAGAAAGTTCATCCACATACTCCGAGGGGAATAAATCGGCACGGGTGGAGAACAGCTGCCCGACTTTAATAAAAGTCGGCCCCAAGTCTAAGAACGTCTCTCGAATCCAAATGGCTTGCGCTCTGCGTCTGTGGGCTTGTTTTTCCTCTGTAACTCCGCCCGGATAGCTCCAAGATTTGTTGTAGCGCCAGAGCTTAAACATTAGGGTTAAAACAAACCCCCAAATATCTACGAAGCGCCGTTGATGGGAGTAACTTTCGCGGTTCCACCGATAAGCCTTATCCTTACGGGCTTTATCAGCGGCACGCTGGGCACTCGGCGTGCTAGCCGCGTATCGCTTCAGTTTAGGGTCATTAGGATAGGCTGACACTCGGATTCCTAAGTCTGTTTTTTCAAGTAATTGGGGCGATCGCAGTTGAGGGTGTGAGTTTTGGATAACTAACAACTCACAACTGAATTCCCACTCAGCACGCGAACAGAGTGCCGCCCGCTGCGCTGACAGGATTTATAATGAGCGGCTGCGATAGCGTTGTAATTCGGAGCGAAAGCGAGCGACTTCTGCCCGAAGTTCATCAATCGTCGCTTGCAAATCTGTGGTTTGGGTGCCTTGAGGCACAATGCTGGTAGTGGTTCGCCCCCGCATCACCGTTTCAGCTTGGGCGTCAGAGCGTTCGGTCACTCGTGAGGTGAAGTGCCGCAAAGACTCCCGTTGTTCGGCATCAAATTTGCCGAGTTCTGAGAGAGCATGGGTGACGGCGTTTTCTACCTGTTCATTCAGAGCTTCTGCAACCGCTCTGCCGACAAAAAAGGCATGAACTACAGGATTAGTCATGAAAAAATCTATTTGTGCGTCCGTAACAAATTATAACTTGCTTGCTCTCGATACTACATACAGCCTAGGTTACAGCTCAGGCTTTGGCAGTGTATCTGGAGAAGGTTGTCCGGGGGCGACAACAGCCGCGGGGGGTGATAGCAGATTCGCGCTGGAAGTAGGATTGGGAGTGTCTGAGATAGGCCAGTCGTCGCGGGGCGGAAAGGATTGTTCGGTGTGAAGTATAGAAGATCCCGGCCCCATTGCTCCGTGGAAGCGAACTGCCAAGCCGAAGCCAGCACCCGTGCAGGTAGCGATCGCAGCTGTCATCATCAGCCCTCTGGCTAGTGTCAGTTTGGGAAACTTTAAGTTTTGTAAGCGAGGAATGCCCGCTGACGAGCCAAGCTTTGTAGAGACGCGATTCATCGCCTCTGAAGTCTCGATCGGGAACGAGAAAGTCTTTAGCTTAGCCAGGGCAATCGGCAAGGTCGCCCGTATCGCTGTTTTGAGTTTTTTCGGGGCAGCACTGACTTTAGCTAGCTGAGTTTTGTAGGGGCGGGTTTTGCCCGGGCGCTTCACATCCTGGCTGAGATTCCAGTTGACTCCGCTAGCCATCGATGTCTTCTGTTTTTCGTTGCTAGCTGTTTGACGCTTTTGGGGGGCAGGCTGAGATTTGGGGGTCGCAGGGCGACGAGCCGTTTGGGCTGTGCGGACTTCTGGAGCCTTGGAGGCTGGCAACAGAGAGAGCCAATCTTCTACCGTTTGGGGACGTTTCTCCGCTTTGATTTCCAAGCCACACAAAATCGCAGCGATCGCAGTCGGGCTGAGTTTGGGTTGAATTTCCCGTAAATTTGGGAGCGGGATGCGCTCGCGTAACGGTGCAGGAACCGGCGGTTGACCCGTCAGCAAGCAATACAAACTTGCGGCTAAAGCATAAACATCTGTCGCTGGGGTGAGTTTTTCCTGAGCAAGATATTGTTCGATTGGCGCATATCCGGGATTTACTAAACTGGCTTGGGTTTGCGTCACTCCCGGCGTCAATTCATCACCAAAACCAACGTCAATCAACACGACATCCTCAGTTCCTGGTCGCCGGATGATGTTCTGGGGTTTGATATCTCGGTGCAGTAACCCTGCCTTGTGGATAACCGTTAGGGCGCTGCCAATTTGACGAATATAGCCAAGGGCTTGGGCTTCTGGTAACAGCTGACCTGCTAGCAGCGATTCAGCCAGGGTCTGCCCCGGTATGAACTCCATGACGATAAAACATCGTCGAGATTCCTCAAACAAGTCGAGAACCCGAACCAGATGAGGATGCTTGCAGCGAGCAAGGCGACGTGCTTGGGTGAGAAATTGCTTCCCAAACCGCTCAAAATCGGGATGAGTCCGCAGACTGTCGCTGAGGGTTTTAATGACGACCGCTTTCCCCGACTGAGTATGAGTCGCCCGGTAGGTGATCCCAAAGATACCTTGACCCAGTGGGGCGTCGAGGACGTATTTGCCGTTCTTCAGGACTGCTCCAGCCGTTAAGTTCATTAAAGATTTGTTACAGTTTTTTCAACTATGCTACCGTCTTGGTACAAATTTTGAGTCCCAGAAGATAGAGAAGCAGCGGTTGATCACCGGGCTTGCTTCCCACTGGTGTTTCCGATCCCGGCTTAAACTCCTAGCCGCTTCAAAGTGGATAATACTCTGCCAAAAATTTTTCAGCATCAGCGCGATCGCGGATTTCTCCATCCAGCGTTGCCGCCAACAGACGATCTAATATGGGTTTAAATTCACGCCCTGGTTTGTATCCCAACGCTTTCAAATCATTGCCGTTTAATATCGGTTGAATATTCGCCCAAGTGGTGAAATATTGCCAAATTAGCCGCCGAATCAGACGCGAATTTTTGACAGCAATCAAAATCAACGTGGGCAACTCGTACCGCCTCAGCAAGACGACAACTTGACTGGGTCGCTGACATTCTGGCAAAAATTTCACCACATCTGCTCGATCTCGATCGAGTTGATCTAATCGTTCGATACTGTCTGTCGGTAATTGAAGATTGATTGCCACTGTCGCGCGATATTCGGGAGCGAGGTAGGCAATTAAAATTTCTAGCCGCATCTGCCAATGATCGAGGGTTTTCTGGGGATCAAATCGGCGCAGACACCGATCTAGTAAACGCACCTGATTCCATAATGGCTCATCTAACTCTAGCGTGGGATGGAGGCACCGCAACGCCCCCAGATCGGCAAGTAACTCCAAGGCGGGTTTCCAGTAAGGCGCTTGGAGGATGTATTTGAGTTCTGCTTTCAGCCGTGTTTGTAGCGCCGGGGCTTTACTATTTTCAGAGAGCGATCGCTCGTAAATTCCACTCTCTAGGGCATAGCGGATATATCCTTCCGTCTGCGGTTCAATCTGAAATCCCAGGCGCACTGCAAACCGCACAGCGCGATAAATGCGCGTGGGATCTTCGATAAAGCTATTGGCATGGAGGACGCGGATTTGGCGCGATCGCAAATCTAGCATTCCGCCAAAGAAATCTAATAATTCACCCGCACGGGGTGGTGTCAGTCGCATCGCCAAGGCGTTAATGGTGAAATCTCGCCGATACAAATCTTGGCGAATTGAACTCGCTTCAACTTCTGGATTCGCCGCTGGGTAAGGATAAAACTCGGTTCGAGCCGTCGCAATATCCACCCAGAGAGAGTCTAGGACTGGGTCGTTGTGCCACAGTAGCGCGGCTGTTTGAAATTGACCGTGGACTTCTAGACGGGCATTTGGGTAGGTTTGTTGAAGTGCTTTCGCCAGTTCTACTCCAGCGCCGACATCCGCCGAGCGGTGAAAGCCATCTACCACTAAGTCAATATCTGAAAGCATCAGGGTTTCATGGGGATTGGCGAGCAGTAAATCTCGTACCCCTCCGCCAACCAGATAGAGATGCCAGCCGCGTTGTTCTGCCTGCTGGGAGGCTCTGGTGAGAAATTCCCACAAGGGAGGAGCAAGGCGATCGCGCAAAATATCCATCAGGGATTGATGGGCATTCGTTATTGAGAATGGGTAATTGATAATGGGGGATTTTTCTCTCCCATCACCTGTGACGAATGCTCCAGTCCCTCTTCCCTGATGCAACTGCCGTAAGACATCGGTGCGCGTAACCATTCCCACAAGCTGGCTCTCCTGCAATACCGGCAATCGCCCGATATCGTAAGTCACCATAATCGATTCAATCTCTGGCAAAGACGTATTTGGGGTAATCGTCTTCAGATTGTTAGCCATGTAGCCTTTTACCGGCGCATGACTAAAGCCATGATGCAATGCCAGATCGATATCCCGCCGAGAAACAATCCCCACCAGTTGGTCTTCGGAATTCACGACCGAAAGACCAGAATGCCCATACCGTAATAAAATTCTCTGAGCTTGCTCAATGGTCGTGTCCGGGCGAATTGTTCGCACTGGCGATGACATCAGTTCCCGCGCTGTCAGCGGCTGGGGAATCTGGTCTTTTAGCTGACTGACGAGCCGCTCCAGGGTTGCCTGAGAATCAACGCCCCGTAGTGTCACCGACGCCGCCTGTGAATGCCCCCCGCCACCCAGTGGTTGAAATAATTCATTGAGATTAGTGCCTTCAATGCGCGATCGCCCAATGACCGTGAATCGCTCCTCTCCTCCATCCCCTACTGGATACGCCGCTGCTAATAGCAAAGCATCGCTTTCGCCCAAATCGAGCAGCCGAGTGGCAAGCGTTGACAAACCCGGAACGTAGTCAGAGGTTTTGAGCAGCACCCAAGAAACGGTATAGCCGCACGTTGTCGCTTTTTGCAACTTCTCTAGCGCTTCCGTCAACAGTTCCTGCAATTGAGGCGATAAACCCGGCTCAACATAATCGGCAATTAAGCGCAAGCTTGCCCCTTGTTCCATTAACCACGCCAACGCGATCGCATCTCTTGCCGTCGCCCCTTCATAAGTTAATGATCCCGTATCCACATGGATTCCCAACGCCATCACGGTTGCCTCCGAAGGCGTCAACTGGATGCCTTCTTGCTGGAGTTGCTCGGCAATCAGAGTCGTGGTTGCTCCGACTGGCTCAACCTGGGTGCGGGTAGCGGGGATATCTCCGTCCCCGTCTGGGTGATGGTCGTAGACGACAACTTCCAACAAATCGGGTAAATCCAGCCATTCAGATGCCTTTCCCACGCGATCGCGCTTTTGAGTATCCACAACGGCAATCGACCGAATCTGCTCTGGGTTCACAGCCCGACGCTCAATTAGCGCATACTCATCTCGGTGCAACGCCAAAAAATCCCGCACCGCTGGATGGGAACCGCCGGTCAGCACGACCCTAGATCCCGGCTGGAGACGGGTTAGCCCCACCGCTGCGCCCAAGGTGTCAAAGTCCGCTGTTGTATGGCACAAAATCACATTCATCATCATGAGTCCTTAGTCATTAGTCCTTTGCCCATGACCCATAACCAATGACCCATGACGAATGACCAATGAGTGTCGATTTTTGATACGGTACTACTGTATAGAATTGCGGCTGAACTATTTCTATCCAGCCCATTGCTGTCTTGGGAGAAGAGAAAATGACAATTTTATTTCAGTTGGTACTAGCTGCTTTAGTCTTTTTATCATTCGTCATGGTCATTGGGGTTCCGGTTGCCTATGCCACTCCTCAGAACTGGGATCAGTCTAAGCGCCTCCTTATTTTCGGATCTGGGGTTTGGATTGCTCTGGTACTTCTGACAGGTGCCCTAAGCTATTTGGTAGTTTAAGGATAGTCAGACTCAGTCATCGGTCAGGGTTCATTAGTCATCAGTCCACTGCACCCGACTCAGGACTAAAGACAAATGACTGATGACTCAAAACAACTGGCAAAAAGCTTATATCTAAAATCATGGCAGTTTTCGAGGGAACGTTTACTCAGACTCAACCCCTGCGGTTTGCGATCGTCATTGGTCGCTTCAACGATCTAGTGACAACTAAACTATTGGAGGGGTGTCAAGATTGTCTGAAACGCCACGGCATTGATGTCAATCCTCAAGGCACTCAAGTAGACTATGCTTGGGTTCCTGGGAGTTTTGAGGTACCTTTGGTGGCTCACCAGTTGGCACTCACACGCCGATATGATGCTGTAATTTGCCTGGGTGCAGTCATTCGGGGTCAAACTCCCCACTTTGATTATGTCTCTTCGGAAGTCTCCAAGGGTATTGCCAATGCTGGGTTTCAAACGGGTGTGCCGATAATTTTTGGCATTCTGACGGTAGATACGATGCAACAAGCCTTGGAAAGAGCTGGCATCAAGAGTAACCACGGCTGGGAATACGCGATGAATGCCCTAGAGATGGCAAGCTTAATGCAGCAGCTCAAAGGGAATGCAGGTGGCGCATCCTACGGTAATAATTCGGTTCATACGGTAACAGCCCAAGCGCTACCAGTTTCGCCGAACCTGGCGATTTCTCCAGAGTCAGCAGTTGAACGCAACGCATCTGATTCTCTTTGATCGTTGCACTGAAAGTCGGGTGCGCTAGAATTGGGGCGGGTTTTCCCGCCCAAAGCCGCGAATTTAGGCCGCGAAGTCAGGAAGATTGATCTCTCGTCTTTCATCCCACCCTTCGGGAAGGGCAAAGCCGGAGATCCTTCATTTTTGCCCTAGCACTTCTCGTCCCAGGTAAGGTTGCAGCGCTTCGGGTATCTTGATGGTGCCATCGGGTTGTTGATAGTTCTCCAGAATCGCTGCCATCGTGCGCCCGATTGCCAAGCCGGAACCATTCAGCGTATGGACAAATTGGGTTCCTTTTTTTCCAGCTTCTTTGAAACGAATGCTGCCGCGCCGCGCCTGAAAATCCCTAAAGTTGGAGCAGCTAGAAATCTCGCGGTATTTCCCAGCAGAAGGGAGCCATACCTCTAGGTCATAGCACTTTGCTGCGCCAAACCCTAAATCCCCAGTGCATAGCTCAATGACGCGATAAGGCAACTTCAACGCCTGCAAAATTGCTTCGGCATTTTGTACAAGCGATTCATGCTCTGCGGCTGAATTGTTGGGATGGACAAGTTTTACCAACTCGACTTTATTAAACTGGTGCAGTCGAATTAGCCCCCGCGTGTCTCGTCCGTAGCTACCTGCTTCCCGACGAAAACAGGGAGTATAGGCACAGTGATAGATAGGCAACTGCGACGCCTCCAAGATTTCATCTCGATAGAGATTCGTCACTGGCACTTCAGCAGTAGGAGCAAGCCACAAGTCATCTTGAGCGCATTTGAAGCTTTCGTCAGCAAATTTGGGCAGCTGACTTGTGGCGGTGAGCGATTCGCTGTTGATTAGAAAGGGGGGAATGACTTCTACATATCCAGCCGCGATTTGCCGGTCGAGCATGAAGCTAATTAAAGCTCTTTCCAAGGCAGCACCGGCACCGATTAGCGTGACAAAACGACTTTGTGCAACTTTAGCGGAGCGCTCAAAGTTGAGAATTCCCATTTGTTCGCCGATTTCCCAGTGGGGAAGAATTTCGGAGTTTTGAGGCAAGTATTCATCCCCCCAGCGGCGGACTTCTACATTCTCTTCTTCACTTTTACCAATGGGTGTGGACTCACTGGGTAAGTTAGGAAACGATAACAAGAGGGCTTCTAACTCGGCTTTCAGGGTTCTTTCATGGGGTTCTAGTTCGGCAATCTGGTTTTTGATTTGGTTGCCTTCTTCCCGCAACGCTTGGATTTCTGAGCCGTTGGGATCGCTACCCGATTTAATTTTTTGACCGACTAATTTGCCGATTTCGTTCCCACGCGCTTGGAGTTGACTTCGCTTTGCTTCCAGTTCCCGTTGCTGCTGGTCTCGCTGCAAAATCGGCTGTAGGTCATATTGCCCGATCCCGCGACGATTCAGGCGCTCTTGTACACCTTCTGAATTTTCCCGTATCTGCTTGAGGTCTAGCACAGATTTTTTCCAGCTTTTTTTGCCAATTAATCAGAATACACTGCGATCGCGCGATCGCGATGATTCAGCCGAGAGTCTGTATGCGCTCTTAGCCTTCTTTACTGGCTGATGCCGCAATTCGACCCTTCGCCTTGGTTACTGTCGGTTGATGCGACTATATAACCACAAGGAAACAACAATCCCGGCAAAGTGCGCGGTAATCGTATGAGTATTCGCTAGCACCACAAAAATATCTAAGGGTTGAATCAACCGATTAATAAATTGGGGATCGTAAATTGCTACCCCACCTTGAGCCTGAGCCAGCGACTTTGCCAGCAGAGTGCCGGTAATCGCTTCTGCGCCCAGAACTGCTAATAATAATCCGCCTAAACTGACGAGTAATCCGAACCTTAAAACTTTAATCGTATCTGCCTTTTTCGGGCGGAGGTTGGGATTAGAATCTTTTAGCTGTATGCCCAAACGGGTGTAACGCCAAGCTTGATAAACACTGAAATACAGCACTAAAAGACCGCAAACCGCAAAAAAGATACTGCCACCCGTCCCTGGACTAGCAGCGGCAGCGCCACTAGCACGCGGCTGGGCTGCGGGGATGGCAAACAAGAAAATTATGGTGGAAACAACGCCTAGGACTAACTGAACCCAAAAGCCAATCCAGCCAGCGATCCGAAAAGAGCCAGCGATTCGCTGTAGAGCTGAAGGAACGGGAGATGAATCGAACTGTTCTCGCATAAATTGATTTTAAATCGGTTTAATTCCGGATTTATCTATAAACAGAGCGTTTTGTTGAACAAGTAATGCAATCCCAAATTTATCCGGTAATCTTCCTAACCACCAGTTTGAGGCAATGGGGCAGCAAAATTCAAAGATGTTTAACCTCTGGAGAACTTTTAACCCAATGGAGCCGTCTTTCTTTCGAGAGCAGGCTGCTGATTTACTTAGCTTTGATGACGGCCTGCCATTTCCAGAGCAGCCCTCTCGAAGTGGAAGCAGCATCATGAAATTCCTGCAACCGAATCTCAGGCAGCATTTACTCTGCGTCGTTTACGCAGTTGGTTTGGTAGGTAGTTTGGCAGTCTATCAAAGAACGCTGATGCCGAAACCGCTTTCGGTGGCGCAAAAACATTGGGCAGCGATCGCTACGGAAAATCCGAAGCGTACAGTCACACAATACAGTGACAATGCCATTCTAATGCGCTCCTATGGCGCTCTGGATGAAGTCTACCAGGGGAAATCCATCTACCCAGCCTGGAAAGAATTTTTCTCCAAGTACAAAATTCAAGATTTCCAGGTTGTTAAACAACAGCAGCGCGATCGCGCTGTCGAAGCGGTCATCACGATCCATGCCAAGTCCAAGCACGGAACCCCTGTTGTTCTGTCACTTTCCTATCAGGTGCAGTTTGATAAGGATGGCAAAATCATCCGTGAAGTCTGGCAGGCTAACCCAGAATTGAGTGTCTAAAATTGATGGTATCGTTCTGTCCTTTTGCCCGCTGACATCACGCGCTACTTTTGCTCGTTCGTGGTCTCAGTACAGCAGTGATCGAAGCGTTGTTTCGGGTGTGTTTTCTCGTTGATAAAGGCATCGTTAGTGTAGGGAAACCTATCCTAATCTAATTTGTTTGGCTGGGAGTTCAGTGAATTATGCAGATGAAATTTGACGATATTTATCAATTTTTTCAAGACCCTCCTCCAACTTATCTCAACAAAGAACTAGCGGTGTGTTACGTCCTTTCAGTTTTGTTAAGTGGAGAATCCTACGGAACAGAACTCATCGGTCGCCTAGAGAGTGAATATCCTACCTATCGGCTGTCTGATACCGTCTTATACAGCGCCCTAAAATTTTTGGAAGACCAAGCTGCTATCACAGGTTATTGGAAAAAAGTGGAAGGGAGAGGAAGACCTCGTCGAATGTATCAAATTCGCCCAGAGTGTGTAGAACAGGCTCATGACCTGGCTCGTCTTTGGGGTGACTACACCATGAGAGACTCTCAAGCCATCTGAGCTAATCCCAAAGGAAGCTCTCTTGCGATAGGCTATAGGTTATAGGCTTTTCTTGTATCTCTTGGACAAGAGCCTATTTTCCATTGCTCTATCTAGAAATTCGTGAATACGACAATTCTCTCTTCAACATTTCTGCTAACACTGTTGTTAGCAGTCGGACTATTTTTCTTTATTCGAGCCTCCGCTAAAGACCGAACGCAACAAGTAAAACTGATTGCGGAGCAACCAGAAGAATCGATTTTAATTCAATTGCAACAATATTTCGATCGGCGTGCCTACCGGATTGCGGCGGTGGATGCAAAGCAAAATCAAGTTACATTCCAAGGCTTTGTCCGCCCCAGTTGGTTTTTGGCAATCTTTTTGACGTTGTTAGCTTTTTGTGGCTTTCTTTGTTTGGCACTCGTTTTAGCAATACTATTTCCTCAAGTAGCCAAGATTTTTCTAGGTTTGGTTCTCCTTTCACCAGCAGCTGGCGTTTTTTATTGGAAAAAAGCTGGACGCAGCGAACAAGTTTCCCTGAAGGTGGAAACATTAGCCGGTGTCGAAAAAGAGAACAGAAGTTTAATTACAGTCGTCGCCCATCGTGATGAATTGGCTCAATTGCAACAGGAACTCCCATTCAAACCTTGCGAATGAAAACTCTCCTGCTAAAAATCTTAAAAAATTCCAAAATATAGTCAGTCTGCGAATCAAAAAGATTTTTAATTAGAAGGAAAGATTCAAGATTTCTTCTAAAACAATAGGGGCGGTTCGCAAACCGCCCCTATAACCGAGTTTTCACGTTTAATGCCTAAAACTTCAGCTGCTACGAACAGCGGCGAGGGTAGGCTTTTCCACAGGATTGTCGATTATCCTAAGGCTAGGAAACAGAAAATGATTTTCTTCAACATATTGGGCACCAAATAGCCCTTTTTCCGCCCAAAAGTACCGATCTGTGGTGTGTTCGTTCCGCTTCACGAGAAGTAAAGCGGGCGGAAGGATTCCCTCAGTTTGAATAAACTTTCGCGCGGCAGTGACTGGTTTATCTTCGCCACTTTCAATACTATACTGAGGGACATGCTCTAAAATTCTACGTCCTTCCTGGCGACGGCGACTTTTCCGCTTACGTCTTCTAGCCAACCTCCTTACCTCCCTTTTAAATCTGACAGTTGTAATGATAGATACAAAAACCGTCGCAAGTATATCGGTTTGAGTTCAAAATATCAACCGCCTTTTACTGATTGATACAAATATTACAAACCTCAGAAATCGACATAGGACAGCAACAGAATCGGCAATAGACGCTATATATGCAAGCTTGTCCAAACTAGAGCCTAGATATAGCGTGTAAGGCGCTATATTCCTTCAGACTTGACAAAATTTAGCCAGTTTGGAAGCAGTTTTATAACCGAAGTATCCTGAGATATTGTTAAAATTTTTGTAATAAAAAGAAACAAAAATCAGGTCTTTGCACGATTTTTGCCGCTTCAGCGCAATTGCGTGCCAGGATCGACAAAAGAAAATCAGCTCCAATTCATGCAATTCTCGTCGCTGTCAAGTAGCCAAGTATAAGCGAATGTGTCTATGTCTACCAGTTCAGAATTCGTAACTTTGTGCCAATCACAAGTAGCACTATTAACTCAAGGACTGGGAGCTGCCTTGAGTGTTGTGTATTTAACGGAAGAACTGGTAGAGGGCGTCCCAACTAAGCTAAGGCCGGTTGTTGCTTACCCACAAACAGCGATGGAATGGGAAACGGATGAGATTTCGGCTCTGGGATTTTCCAGTCAACCACTGGCGTCCATTCCTCGGTTACTGTCAGCAGCATCTCCGGTTCCTCAGAAGTCCGATGCGGTTTCTGAGACGAGTTCAACGGAATCGATGGCTGAAGTCGGGAAAGAAGAAACTCTGGATGAATTGCAGGCAAACACGGGGGCATCCCTCCGCCAGCGATCGCTCTTCGCCGATGCTAACCTAAGTGGCTCCTCGCGCCAAATTGTGGTGCCTTTGTTGCATGAAGGTGTGGTGATGGGGTTGCTGGTGACGGCTCGTGAAGATAGACCGTGGAACAAGCGAGAACGAACCGCGATTGAACGGATTGCCGATACACTCGCGATCGCCTGCATTCTGGATCGGCGTTCCCAATGGTTTGAGCAGCAACTCAGTCAGCAACGGCATCTTCAGGCTCAACAGCGCGATCTTATGGACGATCTGATCCACCAGTTTCGCAATCCCATGACCGCCTTACGGACATTTGGCAAGTTGCTCCTCAGACGACTGGTACCTGGAGATGCGAACCGGGAAGTTGCCAACAGCATCGTGCGCGAAAGCGATCGCCTGCAAGAGTTGCTTCTACAGTTCGATCGGGCAGTGGATATGGACGAAGGCGAGCTAGTGCCTTTGTACGGGCAAATCGCGGATCGTTCTTACGATGCAGTTCCCGTGCCGATTGCCCCGTCTTGCCCGCTTCCCCCAAAAGGTGAAGGTTTAGGAAATCCTTACTCTCCCTTGGGATTGGAACCTCAGACAATTCCCACGAGAGCGCTGGCGTTGGAATCCTGCTCGGTAGCTAAAGTTTTGGAACCCCTTGTGGTGACATCCAGTGCGATCGCCCAAGAAAAAAATCTGGATTTATTGGCAGAAATTCCCCCCAATTTGCCGCCAGTACAAGCCAATGCTAAAGCGCTGCGCGAGGTGTTGAGCAATCTGATCGACAATGCTTTGAAATATACCCCAGCGGGTGGGCAAGTTTATATTCAGGCAGGAAATCGACGGCAAACTTCTCAGGGAGATTTTCAGGCGATCGCAATTAGCGATACTGGCCCTGGCATTCCTGTGCAAGATAAAGAACATTTGTTTGAGCGACACTACCGAGGCGTCCAGGCAGAAACTGAGATTCCGGGGAGTGGATTGGGTTTAGCGATCGCGCGAGATTTGGTGGAACAAATGGAGGGCGAAATTGAAGTCATTAGCCCCGCCGAACGCAACTGGCTCGATCGGAGTATTCCGCACACTCAAGGACCCGGAACGACCTTTATTGTCTGGTTACTTACTGAAGCCTTAAAGGGCGAGGATGAAGTTTGATAAGTTGCTCTTACATTTACTTGTATTTGAGCTGGTAACGGGGAATACAATTACTCATCTGGCGCGATCACTCTGCATGGTATAGCAGTCATAAATGATTCGTGAAAGCGAGATGCCCGACTTTTTGGAGAAGTCGGGCATCTGAACTGCTGGCATCTCACAACTCAAATAGTGGGACTTAGACAAAAACTAAGGCAAAAATGGCTTCAAACCTAGACAGAGAGATATTTTCAGCTCGAATATGCATAAATCTAGTATTCACAAGGGTTTCAGGCGTTTTTAGGTCATCGACCTCTTTTCCTTGCCCAGAAAGCTTTTCAGCCCCTTTAGAGCCTTGAAATTTGTTTAAGTCCCGATAGGATTGAGATAAGATGCCATTTAGGATTAAAAACCCGGTTTCTGGAAGAAACCGGGTTTAGAAAATGCTTATTTTTTTGTGCCTTCTCTGCTTAGAGAATGAAGCAAGCAGCAGTCAAATACAATTGCACGCTTCATCCTACAAACATTACTGCTCTAGCACTAACTCTTCATTTAAGCGCAGATTGAGATCGGTATCCGGGTCAATCGCAATCAGATCGACTCTATCCCGACCGAGGAACAGTCCGATGAGTCCACCAATTCCCAGACCGCCCAAGACTTCTTCGGTAGCGATCGCTTTGTCACCCGTTACAGCAGAAACCGCAGCAGCCGCAGCAGCACCTAATGCGGCATTCTTGAGGATACCCCCAACGCTAGAACCCTTGGTAACGGATTCGGTTTTGGTAATGGTTTGAGAAGTAGCATCGATAGCCACCCGTTGACCGTTCGTCAAAACCAGTTCCTTCGCTACAAACTGAGAACCTCCCTGAGCTGGTTGCAGTTCACCGACCACTTGGCTTCCAGAGGGGATTAGCACCGTTCCATCAGATGTGGTGATATTTGCTGCTACCGTTAGCGTCAGCGGTGCCTTTTCGTCCTTTGTAACCAGAATCTTTTCTTTCTCGTACCTAACTGGAATAGTGGTTCCAGCCGGAATCGCGACTGTCGTATCCTCTGGCGGTGTGTCGTTGAGAGAGACAATATAGGGCGAGTTAATTGCCGCTACTTGTCCAGAACTCACCAATGCCTGATAGATGAAAGCTGCTACCTCGGCTCTCGTCGCATTCCGAGTTGGATTCAGCGTTTCGACAACCGGATAGTTCACTACAATGCTCTTCTCTGTCGCCGCAGCAATGCTATTGCGAGCATAGCTAGAGATGGAAGAAGCATCGTTATACACTTGCAAATCAGTCGATACGGCATTGGTGGCAGTGTAATTCAAGCCATTCGCCAAGGAAACTAGAACTTGCTCGCGGGGAATATTTTGTGTAGGTCTAAAGACATTACCAGGATAACCCGACAAAAATCCCATTTCGTAAGCTTCACGGATAGCCGAGTATGCCCAGTAGGTCGATGAAAGATCCACAAAATTAACAGCATCGCGGATTTTATTCTTGTTGAAGGCTTTACGAACCATCGCCGCGAATTGGGCACGAGTTACTGGATCGTTGGGTCGGAATGTACCATCGGGGAACCCGGCGATTACATCACGTTGTGCCAGTTCTTGAATAAAACTAGCAGCCCAGTAGCTTGAGGATACATCACTAAAGTTGATAGCTTGAGCAACAGCCGGTGCCGGTGACAGAATTGTTTCTACTAGGGGAGCCATCGAACCTGCCGACATTCCCAGCATTAGTAGTAAGGCTGTTCCTGATTTCAAGCGCTTTAAGTTAGACATTTAGAACCTTCTCCACTTTTCGCATTCCTTTGTTTATTTAGACCTAAGATTACCTGATAGGTTCCTATAAATTTCAATCTCAAGAAATTTATTTACTGCCGTGACAGATTATAGAAATATAGACAGTTTCAGAAGAAAGTTCTGGACTCCCTAAGAGGGAAAGACGCATATTTTGCAAAAATAGTTGCTTGTTGTAGAAAAAATCGGCTTCCAGAACCTCTGGAAGCCCATAACAATAGATGGGAATCCTCATATATTGCACTAAGTCGTCAGAATGGAATGCTGAGGCGATCGCATTCACGAAAAGTACAGAGTAAGCGAAACTCAAGGGTTTTGTAACCTGCTCCGGTAGTTTCGTTTGCGTGTTTGCTGTCGCTGTGCGGTTGAAACCGCCCGGTACAAGACGCCCGCGGCAAGATGTGATGAATACAAAAAAAGGCACGCGATGTGTTGCGTGCCCAATTTGTGGAATGATGATGTCGAAATTTTGGTCTTTATCTACTCTTTATCTATTAGTCTCAAAGCTAGTTCTGATGGTCAACCCATCGACGGTAGAGTTTTTGAATCGCTTTAAGAACAGGGCTAGGGGCTGACTTCTGGGAGGTACCGCTGGGATCTAGAAGCTGTAATCGCGTCAGGAGTTTAGCTTCCTCGATTGCTACCTCGCCATCGCTATAAATTAAGGCGCTGAGGGCTTCAATAAGACGCTGGTAATCTTCGGTGCTGGGGCGATCGCCTAAATAATCTTGCACCCAGTTGTAGACCTCGCTTGGGCTTACAGCTACGAGTTCATACAACAAAGGCTGAATCTCTGGATCGTCAGCAATGCCGTTTTCCTTCGCCACTCGCTGAAGATATTGCCGTTCCTCTGACTGAATTTTGCCATCGATCCAAGCTGCGCCGATGAGAATTTTAACAAGCTGTTTAACACTAGAATTGGCTACCATTGGCTTTTCCCTTATTTCCCCTAACAGATTAATCCATCAGCAGATTTCTGCAACCACAACTACCATAGAGGCTTAGCTATTTTTCTTCTGTAGCCGCACCATAAAGAATCCATCCATTTGATGCCGATGGGGCCAGACCTTGATCCACCCAGCAGGGGTAGTATAAGCTGCTGCTGGTGAATTGGGGTTGGGGGGCAAAATCTGCCACTGGGGGTAACGCTCTAAAAAGGTGCGAACAACACCTTCATTCTCCAATGGATGCAAGGTACAAGTTGCATAAACCAGAATTCCATCCGGTTTAACCCAGGTAGCCACTCGATCTAATAGTTCGCCTTGCAGAATTGAAAGTTCCTGCACCGTCTGTAGAGTTTGCCGCCAACGGGCGTCAGCATGACGATGCAGCGTTCCCAGCCCAGAACAGGGGGCATCGAGTAAGACTCTATCAGCTTGCCTATCAGCTTGATTAATAAACTGGGGTAGGTTGCGGCTGTCCCCCTCCTGAATTTGAATCGAGTGCAAACTTAACCGTTTAGTATTTTCTTGCAGTTTCCGGAGGCGGGAAGCCGTCTTGTCACACGCCCAAACGGTTCCTTGGTCTTCCATCAATTCTGCGATGTGCGTTGTCTTTCCTCCTGGTGCTGCACAGGCATCGATAACGACTTCACCCGGTTGAGGATCTAGCAGATAACTGACTAGCTGGGCACTACTATCTTGCACCGTCCACCAACCTTCGGTAAAACCAGGTAAAGTTTGAATCGCACCCGTGCCACCAGTAAGTCTCAAAGCTTGCGGTAGATGGGGCACGCGACTAACTGAGATACCCGCAGCTTGCAGTGCTGCCTCAACTTTCTCTATCTCAGCGCGAAGGGGATTTACCCGCAGGTCAATTGCTGGTGTTTGGTTCATCCATTCACACAACTGTTCTGTTTCTTCTAAACCTAGATGTTCTAGCCATACTTCTATAATCCAGTCGGGATAGCTGTGTAAAATGCCTAATCGTTCGATTGGGTTTTTTGGCAGATGTAGTGGGTCAGATTCTAAGTCCTGAACTTCCCCTCCCGGGTTTCCCTGCTTCTTGCCTTCCGCTACACGAATATACTGTCGCAATAGACCATTGACAAAGCCGGAAAGACCAGAAAATCCGTTTTCTTTGGCTAATTGCACAGTAGTATTCACCGCTGCCGAGACAGGAATTCGATCTTGATAACGAAGCTGATATAAGCCTAGATGCAGAATTGTGCGGAGGTCTGGGGGTTGCTGGTGGGCTTTCTTTTTACCTAGATGGTCGATGAGTGCATCGAGCGATCGCTGTCTTCTCACACTCCCATAAACTAACTCTGTCACTAACCGTCGATCGGTAGCACTTAAGTCTGCTTGGCGCAGCAGTCGGTCGAGTGCTACGTCAGCAAAAGCGCCTTTACGGTGGACATCCCGAAGTGCCAGAAATGCTATTTGACGAGGATTTTGCATACTATTTAGTATGCGTTAGCAGATGCATTTGGAAGCATTGCTGTCTCACTTTGACTCAGCCGGTTTCTCTTGATGTCTTCATTGAAACAACGATTTACACGTTCCCTTCAACTGTCTGTGTCACTCTCTTGATTGTCCCAGTGACCGCCACAAGGCTTCAGGAGATTTAGAAAACTACTGTTAGCCCTCAAACCCCATTTTTTCTCAGACAGAACGCTCCTACTTTTTCTGGAAACAACTCACAAGGGCTTGTTTCCACTTAATGTCACTCCAAGTATTGACACACCACCTCATCAGTTTTCTGCTGACGGCTTTCTACAGTAGAGAACGTAAGTAATTAGTCATTCATCCATCTCAGAAACAAAATGCACCGCATCCGTAAATCAGCTTTATTTTCTTTTTGCTTGTTATTAATAGTTTCGGGTATCAGTGCTTGTGACACTCAAGTTACAGATGCCGCACCCTCCTCAGAAACACCCAAAGTCGTAACCGAATCATCAACCAAACCCTCGACCGAACCAACTCAACCCCAATCAAGCTTAGAGGTATCTTCTTCAGAAAAAACCGCTCAAACCAAACAAGCTGTTCAAAGCAGCTTCGAGCCGGTGAAAGCAACTCCAAAAAAGGTAAAAGTCTTTTTTCCTAAAAACCCCCAAAGCGGGCAAGATTTCACTTATGTTGAGCCAGTTTGGCGAACAACAAACAGTCCGAGTACAGCCCAGTTTGCCATTGAGCAATTAATCGCAGGGCCGACAAGTCAGGAAAAAGCTCGTGGTTTAATCGACCCTATTGAATTCAAGGGCAGTTCCAACTGCGGCAAAGATTTTACGATTTCCATCACGAATGGAATTGCTAAACTTAAATTCTGTAAGTCGGTAATTTCAGGAGGTACTGGAGATGATGCTCGTCAAAAATTCTCTATTAATACCACCCTTAAGCAATTTCCAACTGTCAACTCAGTTATTATTCTGGATAGAAATGGCAGATGCTTAAACGATCAAAGCGGTGAGAATACTTGCCTCAAGAAAGCCGAAAAATTGACAACTGAATCGGGATTATCGATTGACGGACTTGGATCAGTTAAAATCAACATGACTGTTGCTCAGGCATCAAGCGTTGCTGGGACTCAAATAGTTCCATCCCGGCAAAATCCCAATCGCGTCTGTGACTATTACAAGCCAGCAAATGGGCCTGAGGGTGTTACTTTCATGGTCACGGAAGGTCGTATCGCTACGGTAGAAGTTGAAACCAATAAAATTACCACTGTTCATGGTATCAAAGTTGACGATACAGAAAGCACGATTAAGTCTGCTTATCCCGGACAAATTCAGGTAAATCGTCTTCTCAACAGCGAAAAAGGTAAAGCCTGGGTCCTTCAACCAAGCAGCTTTGCTGACAAAGACTTGCGTCTCGTTTTTGTCTCTCCGAATGGCGAGACTGTATCTCGAATGATTGCTGGTAAAGTTCCAGAAGTTAATTATGCAGAAGGCTGTCTTGATGTTCGCCCTGGTTGATAGGGTTTTAATGTAAATTTATTAACCCAGCTATCAAAACTAGCTGGGTTTCGCGTTTTAGTGGAAGGTGGGAGAGCGATCGCGCTTTTTCCCATCTGCCAAAAGTAAATATTTAAGAAGTTGAACCGCGAAGATGCTAAGGACACGAAGGAAGAGAAATAAAGAGCGATCGCGCTTTTTCCTTTCCCCATCTGCCCTCAATCATGAAGCAGGGTAAGCGAGTCTATTTCCTACTAGACAGTTTGCTTGTTAACGGTTATCTAGTTGCTTTTTTTAGTCTTCCAATTCGTTATCAACTGCTGAATTAGATGTAGAGGTAGTATTTGGGTGAGCTGACGGTAGCTGTACTTGGGTTGTAAAAGAACCAGTTATCTGAGCTTTCAGCGCCGCCAATTCATCATCAACGTCGTTGCCAGATTCCAGCGTGGCAAATTGCTCTTCTAAACTATGGGAAACTAATTCCTGCGTGGGCTGGGAAAGAAAATCTTTAGTAGCCAGTTCCGTCCTAGACTGGGAACGAACTTCCTGAAGCATATCTCTCACCTCTTCTAAAGCAGTGGAATTCAGTGTAAGGCTGTTCACAATAGCTGTCTGCTGAATTAATAGTTGAGCTTTCATGGCTTTAAGCTCACCTTCAAGCTTCAGCAATCGAGTTTGGACAGAAGAAGGAGTTTGTTGAGTAACCACCTGAGAACGGGCTTCCAGTTCCAAAACTTTTTCTTCCATGCGCTCGAAGGCTCCCATCGGGCTGCTGGTTCCCAAGCATCCGACAGTGTTTTGCAACTGCTCGTTGGCTTTAGCAGCTTGCGCCCGTGCCTTGAGCCTGTCCTGTTGCTGTTTGGCTTCAGAAATTTTATTTTCCAGGGCAATTAAGTTGCGATTGAGAGTTTCTACCTGAGCCTTCTGCTGATCCAAAGTGGTTTTCAGAGTGTCGGTGTTTGCTTTCGTGCGTACTAACGCTTCTTGAAAAAGATTTTCGTCGTCTAGTGGCCGATATAAAACCATCTGGGCGCGAGCCGCCCATTTTTGGGCTTGGTTGTACTGTTCCTGAGTCTGTTCTTGAGCGGCAATGGCTCTGGCAACTGCCTGACGCAACTGCACCACGCCTTCTTGCATATCAATGATGGACTGCTCCAGAATTCCTTCTGGGTCTTGAGCCTTGCTAAGCGCGTCATTCAGATTTGCTCTGGCATTTAGGCTAATGCGCTCGAATAATCCCATGAGTTTCTTGCTTTTTAAGGAATATGAGAATTCACAAGCTCTGGTGTCAGCTCAGATATCTATCGCAGTGACATCTGGATAGTAGAACTTACTGAAAATTAAACTAAGTCAATTATTAATGCTTCGTAATAATTACTGAAGTCTTCATCATCTTTCTGGCTTTTTGTGTAAAAGTAAGCTTTGGGCTATCTTGCTCAGATAGATGTTTTTAGTTAATAAACTGCCTTTAATATGACTTCGGTGCGCCCTCACGATAAAGCCAAAGCCCTGAAACCCTCTAGCCGTCGCCCTGCTAAAGAACTCTGTAGCGAATGTGGGCTGTGCGACACATACTATATTCACTATGTCAAGGAAGCGTGTGCATTTCTTAATCAGCAGATAGCTGATCTGGAAGAACAAATTCACGGAAGAAGCCGCAATCTGGATAATCCCGATGATTGGTATTTTGGGGTTAGTCAAGAGATGATGGCGGCGCGGAAAACTGAGCCAATTGAGGGGGCGCAGTGGACGGGAATTGTCAGCACCATTGCCATTGAAATGCTCAATCGTGGCATGGTTGAGGGCGTCGTCTGCGTCCAGAATACTAAGGAAGACAGATTTCAGCCGATGCCGATAATTGCTCGGACACCCGAAGAAATTCTGGCAGCGCGGGTGAATAAACCAACGCTGTCGCCTAATCTTTCTGTGTTGGAGCAAATTGAGCAATCTGGGATGAAGCGGCTGTTAGTAATTGGCGTTGGTTGCCAAATTCAAGCATTACGAGCCGTGGAGAAGGAACTGGGACTAGAAAAGCTTTATGTTTTGGGTACGCCCTGTGTGGATAATGTTAACCGCGCCGGGTTGCAAAAATTCTTGGAAACCACTAGCCGTTCCCCGGATACAGTCGTGCATTACGAGTTTATGCAAGATTTCCGGGTTCACTTCAAGCACGAGGATGGCTCTATGGAAATGGTGCCTTTCTTTGGACTGAAGACTAACCAGTTGAAGGATGTCTTTGCTCCTTCTTGCATGAGCTGTTTTGATTATGTGAATTCTTTGGCAGATTTAGTAGTAGGTTACATGGGCGCACCCTTTGGCTGGCAGTGGATTGTGGTGCGGAATGACACTGGCAAAGAAATGCTGGATTTGGTGCAAGATCAGATAGATACGCAGCCAGTGATGTCCCACGGAAACCGCAAAGAAGCTGTACAACAAAGTATCCCCGCCTACGATAAAGGCGTTACACTCCCGATGTGGGCGGCAAAGTTGATGGGAGTTGTGATTGAAAAAATTGGCCCCAAAGGTTTAGAGTATGCCCGTTTCTCCATTGATTCCCACTTCACCCGCAATTATTTGTATATGAAGCGCAATCATCCAGAGAAGTTAGAAGCGCACGTACCAGAATATGCCAAGCGGATTGTCGGGCAGTATCAGTTACCAGAGAATTAAGGGCTTTTGCCTTGCGGAGCTAAGTCTATGACTTTGAGAAATTAACATAACTACCGCAATGCGAAAGCCTGCTGGCACGGCATTGGGTGAAGCATCTGGAGGCGAAAATCCGGGGATGATTGCAGAAATTGTCGCCCGGATGCTTCGCCCCTACAACAATGTGGTGAGGAAATGTGGTGAGGAGCAGAAATTTAAGCGGGTCCCACGGCTTCAATTGCGGCTTCAAGAGCGATCGCTACATGAGTCCAATGGGTTCCTCCTTGACAAAATACAACGTATGGCTCTCGCAGCGGCCCATCGGATGACAATTCAGAGGTGCTGCCTTCAATAAACGTACCTCCAGCCATCACTAGCTGGCTCTCATATCCCGGCATATCACCGGGTACGGGATCGACATAGGAATCGATAGGCGAGTGCTGTTGAATGGCTCGACAAAAGGCAATCATCTTCTCACGCGAACCCAATTTGATGGCTTGAATCACGTCTCGACGGGGTGCCATTGGTAAAGGATTCACGGCATAACCCAGCTGATCGAAAACGTAAGCCGTCAGGTGATTCCCTTTCATCGCTTCCCCGACCATTTGCGGTGCGAGAAACAATCCTTGGAACATCAGGCGATGTTGATCGAAACTGGCACCGCCACTACTGCCAATTCCTGGTGCCGTCAAACGACAGGCGGCGGCTTCTACTAAGTCTGCCCGACCCGCAACATAGCCGCCAGCAGTTACGATAGTACCACCAGGATTTTTAATCAAAGAGCCAGCCATCAGATCGGCACCGACAGCGGTGGGTTCCTGTTCTTCAATAAATTCCCCGTAACAATTATCGACGAAACAAATCGTGTGGGGGTTTTGTTGTTTAACCAGGAAAACAATTTTTTCGATGTCGGTAATCGAAAGACTAGGACGCCAGGAATAGCCGCAGGAACGCTGGATTAAGACGAGACGAGTGCGATCGCTAACTGTTGTCGCCAGCGCTTGCCAATCAATAATTCCTTCGCCAGTAAGAGCCAATTCTTTGTAACTAACGCCAAAATCAAGTAAGGAGCCTTGGCCTTGTCCTCGCAAACCAATGACTTCTTCTAGCGTGTCATAGGGGGCACCGACGACTGCCAGCATTTCATCTCCAGGACGAAGAACGCCAAATAAAGCACAAGCGATCGCATGAGTACCGGACACAAACTGCACTCGAACCGCAGCAGCTTCGGCACCCATCACGTCTGCAAATACCCGATCGAGCGTCTGACGCCCTAAATCATCGTGACCGTAGCCGGTGACACCAGCGAAATGGTGCGCCCCCACCCGATGGTGACGAAAGGCTTCCAGCACTCGTTTGAGATTTTGCTTGACTGTCGCGTCAATTGCGGAAAAAATCGGAAACAGTACCTTTTCTGCTTCCTGTAGCTGTTGAAAGCTGTTCATCAATACCTGGAGAAAGAGATTTCTTATTTATTTTAGATTTTGGAGCTTTTGGCAATGTAAAAATTTGCATTTCTAGTAAAAGCGGGGTAAACAAGCCGCCCTTACAAGACCGAGACCAAAATCCCAAATCCAATAGCAGATTGGGCTGCACAATTTTTATCAAGGTTACTGCATGACTGTTGCGACCACAACGAAAGATCAAGAACAGGTAAGACAAGACTCGCCTCTCCGTCCTGATTGGGTCATTATTATCTACATGGCTGGGTTACACATCGCAGCGCTTTTCGCCCTACTTCCCAGTAACTTCAGCTGGGCTGCGGTTGGTGTCGCCGTCTTTTTCCACTGGGTGACGGGTGGTTTGGGAATTACGCTGGGATTTCATCGTCTGGTAACGCATCGTAGTTTCCAAACGCCTAAGTGGTTAGAATACTTCTTTGTTCTCTGCGGCACCCTTTCCTGCCAAGGAGGTCCGATTAACTGGATCGGCATACACCGCCTCCATCATTTGCACTCCGATGAAAACTTAGATCCTCATGATTCCAACAAAGGCTTTTGGTGGAGTCACATGGGCTGGATGCTTTATAAAAACCCTGCGGATACAGACATCCCTCGCGTTACTAAAGATATTTCTGGCGACCCAGTTTATCAATTTTTACAAAACTATTTCATTCCCATTCAGGTTGTCTTAGGTCTAATTCTTTACGCCTTGGGCGGTTGGCCTTTTGTGGTCTGGGGAATTTTTGCTCGGGTTGTAGCAGTGTTTCATTGCACTTGGTTTGTCAACAGTGCAACGCATAAATTTGGCTATCGCACTTACGATTCTGAGGATCGCTCAACTAATTGTTGGTGGGTGGCTTTACTCACTTATGGCGAAGGTTGGCACAACAACCACCATGCTTTTCAATATTCCGCTCGACATGGCTTAAAGTGGTGGGAAATTGACCTGACGTGGATGACTATTCACTTCCTTCAGACGCTCGGTTTAGCCTCGAAGGTAAAACTGGTCGAAGAAAGTAAACAATAAATAAACATTCAAAGGGCAAAAGAAAGCAGAAAGAAAGGATGACAGAGGAAACACTTTTCCCCTTCATCCCGTATCCTTCTCTCTTTTGCCTTTTTAGTTGTGTCCCTGTACCACGTGCTTCACAGTGGTAAAAGATTCCAAGCCAATAGGTCCTCGACGATGTCCTTTTTGGTTAGACATTCCCAGAAATAATGAGTCTCCTCCCTTCGGGTTACGGGAAAATCGGGGAGAAGAATTGAGATACACAGAGGCACTATTTACGCCGAGCGCAAATTGGCGGCTTTCTTGATAAGATTCAGAAACTAGACAGTCGGCGTGACCGCTGCTGTATTGATTAATCCAAATAATGGCTTCCTCGATACTCTCTACCAGTTTAAAAGCCACAATCTTGTCGAGATAGGATTGACTCCACTCCAATTCCTCAGCCAGTTTCAAAACTGGAAATTGTGTCACCAAATCTCGATCTCCTCGAAGTTGAAACCCTTTTTCCTTTAGGCTGTTCCAAAGCATCGTCAGAGAGGAAGGTTTGCAAGCCGGATGAATCAAAACCTTTTCGATCGCATTAACGGGATCTGGATCGCTCTGATGACTATCGATAATTGCGTTCCGAGCCATCTCTAAGCTACCTGTAGGCGACCAATAAAGGTAGCAGTTTCCCATCGCCGACTTCAAGACGGGTGCAGTTGAGAGCTGGATTACCTTTTGGACTAAACTGGGGCGACCGTAGGGAATCACCAAATTGATGTAGCGGTCTTGGATGACTAAATCCCGGATGGAAGCGCCTTGCTCTGATGGTAGTAGCTCCAGACAACCGGGTGGCATACCTGCCCGTTCTAAGGCTGATTGTAAAACTTGGGCAATGACCGTATTTGAGTGGCTGGCTTCGCTCCCACCTCGGAGAATCAGGCTGTTGCCGGTTTTTAGGCACATCCCGGCAGCGATCGCTCCTAACTCCGGAAAAGCTTCGTAAATCAAGGCAATTACCCCCAGCGGCATTAGCTGAGAGTAGGTTTGCGAGTGTTCTAGCTGATAAGTCGCGTTCATCACCCGCCGGATCGGATCGGATAACTCAGCTAACCGTTGCAAAATGTGGATGGTAGCTTGCAGCCGCTCGGGTGTCAGCTTCAGCCAATCTAAAATCAGCTCATGGGCTGCCATTTCCCGACTCGCTTCTAGATCCAGGGTGTTGGCTTCCAAAATATCGTCTAAGGATCTCTGAAGTGCCTGCGCCATCGCTGCAACAGCACGGCTACGCTCTACTCCCTTGGTGGTTGCCAATTCCAGGGAAGCTTCATAAGCGCGACTAACGGCGGTCATTGGATCGGGGGTGGGAGTAAAAGCGTTGATTGCCATTAGGCTAACGTCGGTAAGCCCGCCAGAGGATCAGGGTTGGCACCAGTACCAACAGCACGCTACCTATGACATACAGCACAATAATGTTAGCAGGAAGGGCAGGAAGTGAAATCTGAGCTAAGCAAAACGCTGCAATCAGTAGCACTGAAATAATTAGTAAGGACACGGGGAGGTAGCTGTCCCCAAGACCTGGATGAGCGGTACTCCAGCGATGACCAGTCCACCGCCACGATCGCTTGTATGGATAGCTTGTAGACAGTTGTTCGATCGCAAACCCATTCTCTTCAACCACGAAGATTTGCTGACAGCGATCGCAGCCAAACGCTTCTGTCAGTGTAATCGGGATTAAACGCCCTCTACGTCGGCATGGGCACGGGTAATCGTTATTTAAGTCAATCTTCTGATCTTTCTGAGATGGCACAAGCGCTAATTAAACAAAGATATGAAAGTGTTAACTTAAGGATTTTCGGAACCGGGTTTGTCTATTAGACTTTTTTAGTTTGCACCTAGCAACCGCTTTTCTTAGGACTGGGCACGGCTGAAAGCCTTTAAAGCCACAGACCATCTAGGCGAATTTTAACACTCTAAACCTTTGCCTAGAAATGCTCCGACGTACATATAATCGAATGTTGCCTCTCTATATCTAAAGACCTACGCCTGCTAAAGACCTACGCATAGAGAGATGGCTACTTCTTATAAGATTTGAACGAGAAGAGCGGGTAACGCGATTCGAACGCGCGACATTCACCTTGGCAAGGTGACGCTCTACCACTGAGCTATACCCGCAAAACTTTATCTTTATCTAGATTCTCAAAATTTTCACCATCTGTCAACTATCTCTCTTTAATCATTTCATCACCCACCCGATAGGATTTGAAGTTGGCGAGCGTGTGACAGCTTAGGGAAGCGATTTCTCCCGGGAGGCGTTGGAAGGAATTCTCCCCTTTTGGATTCTCGCGCTTTCCGGCTCCTCTTCCTTCAACTCACCCAGCTTCCGGACGCAACACCGTAGAATGAAGAAGTATGTAGTTAGTTGAATTAATTATAAATATGCCTGTTTTTGCGGCGATCGCAGTTTTGGCACTTTTGATTGTGGTACATGAGCTGGGTCATTTCATGGCAGCTCGTCTTCAAGGAATTCACGTCAACCGCTTCTCCCTTGGTTTTGGCCCAATCCTCTGGAAGTACCAGGGATCGGAAACCGAATATGCCATCCGAGCTTTTCCTCTAGGCGGATTTGTCGGTTTCCCTGATGATGACCCCGACAGTGATATCCCCCCAGAAGACCCCAATCTACTACGCAACCGGCCCATCCTCGACCGAGCCATTGTCATCAGCGCGGGTGTCATCGCCAATTTGCTATTTGCTTACTTGTTGCTAGCGACTCAACTGGGTCTCGTGGGCGTTCAGGAATTTAATTATCAGCCTGGTGTCCTGGTTCCCCAAGTCGCCTCAGAGGTAAGTTCTGCTGCACTTAAAGCTGGCATCAAAGCAGGAGACATTATTCTCTTAGCAGACGGTCAACCACTGAAAGCCTCCAAGGAAGCCATCCCAAAGCTTATGGAGGTCATTCAAAACAATCCCAACCAGCCGATCCCCCTAAGTGTTGAACGTCAAGGTCAAATCATTTCCCTGACCGTAACACCGCAGCCTGGAAGCGACGGGAAAGGTCGCATCGGTGTCCAGCTAGCTCCTAGCGGTAAAGTAGTGCGTCGGCACCTCAAGAATCCTGTAGAAGTTTTGACCACTGCGGCTACAAAGTACCAAGAATTTGTAGTTTTAACGGCTCAGGGCTTTATACAACTGATCAGTAACTTTGGCGAAACCGCCGATCAGGTTGCTGGGCCAGTTAAAATTGTGGAACTTGGTGCCAGTATTGCCAAGTCAGACGCGGCGAATCTGTTTCAGTTTGCTGCCTTGATCAGCATTAACCTTGCGATTATCAACATTTTGCCTCTACCGGCTCTCGATGGTGGTCAACTAGCTTTCTTATTGATTGAAGGCTTGCGGGGTAAACCTTTGCCGACTCAAATCCAAGATGGCATTATGCAAACTGGGTTGATGTTGCTGCTGGGTTTGGGAATTTTCTTGATTGTTCGAGACACTGCTAACTTGGCGTGGGTTCAAAACCTCTTGCAATGAACGCAGTTGCCTGTCGTTTTTTATATCTGTCGTCCTTAACAATGGATAACTGACCCGTAGGGGCGCATGAGTATGCGCCATGAGTATGCGCCCCTACCAACTAGATAATTGACAATTTATGAACATTACCCGTACATGGTCAGCTAAGCAGCAGCGTGCTTTAGAGATTCTGATTCGCCTGAAGCGATTGTATCCAGATGCACCCTGTACGCTGAACTATGAGACGCCAGTACAGTTATTGGTGGCAACTATTCTCTCCGCTCAATGTACCGATGAGCGGGTGAATCAAGTAACACCGGCATTATTTGCGAGGTTTCCCGACGCTCCAGCTTTGGCAAATGCTGATATTACTGAGTTGGAAACCCTGATCCGTTCAACCGGCTTTTATCGCAACAAGGCTAAAAATATTCAAGGTGCCTGCCTCCTGATTGTGGAGAAATTTAAAGGAGAGGTGCCAAAACGAATGGAATTGTTGCTGGAATTACCAGGAGTAGCGCGAAAGACAGCAAATGTAGTTCTCGCTCATGCCTACGGCATCAATCAAGGCGTGACGGTGGATACCCATGTGAAGCGTCTCAGCCACCGATTGGGTTTGACAGAACATACAGACCCAGTGCGGATAGAGCGAGATTTAATGAGACTATTGCCTCTAGAGGATTGGGAAAATTGGTCAATTCGGTTGGTCTATCATGGTCGGGCAATTTGTAAAGCCAGAAATCCGGCGTGCCATGCTTGTGTCCTCGCGGATTCGTGTCCTTCTGCCAATTTGTCGCCATCGGATTCTGTAAATATTAGCCTCGCCACATCCCCTCAAATTGTGGAAGCTTCTAATTGATACCATCCGCTAGAATGGAGAATGGTGTCTATTATTGCTGGAAAAAAGTAGGATAATTCATGGCTAAAAAGAGCATGATTGAGCGGGAGAAAAAACGCCAGAAGATGGTGGATAAGTATGCCGCTAAGCGTGAAACGTTGCAGGAAGCATTTGAGAATGCAGCAACCCAACAACAGAAACTGACGATTCATCGGCAGATACAGCAACTGCCACGCAACAGTGCGCCCACGCGCTTGCGGAATCGCTGCTGGGTAACTGGGCGTCCTAGAGGCGTATACCGGGATTTTGGTCTGTCTCGCAACGTGATGCGGGAATGGGCACACCAAGGTCTGTTGCCGGGTGTGGTCAAGTCTAGCTGGTAGTCCTTAGTCCTTAGTCTTTAGTCTTTAGTTGATTGCGTTTGACCAATGACTATTGACTATTGACTAAGACTATTGACCGCAACAGCGGTCGATGCCGAGACTGTCTAAGAGCAATTCACTGACCGCATTCGCGATCGCAAACTCGCTATAAAAACTTCTGGAAAAGTCAAACGCCTGCATCTCTGTCAGAATGGCAATCACCAGAGAACCCAGGTCGTTTTCCCCTTCCATCCGCTGGCGGACATAAATCTGGGAAGCTCGTTGGGCAATCTCTTGATTGACAGCTTCTGGAATAAACTCTTCATCGAGCCACTTGTGCAATGCGCTTTGCAGCCATATGCCCTCCTGTTGAGGATTTTCGGCTGGTGGTAAGGTGATCGGTGGGATGGGTTGAGACATTTTCACGTATCAGCTTTTCGCTTCTCAGCTTTTAAATTTCAGGTGCCGACTCAATGATTCTAAAAGTTGGGGCAGTATTTTAGATATTAAGGTGGTTCTATCTCATCAGGACATCTATGCAGCCATTTGTGGCTGTTAGAGATATACATAGATCGGATAATACGTCATTAACCCGCTTGGATTGAGTGCATGGAGTTTGATATTCCCACCATTATTCAGGGGTATGCCCAAGGCTACTTCCTGATGGCGGATGACGACAATGGCTTGGGATGGTATTCCAGCCGTCAGAGAACACTCGTTCCCCTCGATGGGCAATTTCGCTACCCGAAGTCACTGCGGCGTGTTCTCAACCAAGAACGCTTTACTGTTGCCGTCAATCGGGATTTCCAGGGTGTGGTGGCTGGGTGTGCGGATCGAGAAACAACGTGGATTTCCCCAGAACTACAAGAGATTTATTTGGCACTCTATGAAGAGGGTTGGGCTTATAGCTTCGAGACTTGGCAGGGAGAGGAACTGGCTGGAGGAATTTTAGGACTTGTCATCGGGGGTGCGTTTATTGGGGAATCCATGTTCTACCGGATTCCAGAGGGGTCAAAGGTGGCGATGGTGAAGTTGGTGGAAAGATTGCGATCGCGCAATTTTGCTTTCTTTGATGCCCAAATGATGAACCCCCATTTAGAGCGCTTTGGTGCCTACATCATTGACGATTCACAATATCAAGTCCTGTTACGGAAAGCGTTGCAGCGTCGGTGTTCTTTAGTATAGCCGCAGCCAGCGGGTGTGTCCTACCGAGCAAAACTTTTATCGAATCATGAGCAGGCTAAAACTTGTCAAAGACTTGAAATTCTGGTTGATAGCGATCGCGGCAGGCTTAATTACGATTCATCTTACTTTGACTTGGAGGAGTGGCAATATTGAACTGCTGAGTACAAGTTTCTTATTTTGGGCTGCGGTATCATCCCTGCTTTGGCAGAAACGGGACGGATTACAGCTAAAAAGCGACGCTTTTTCTAGCATTGTTGGGTTCGCACTGATTAGTTTGGTACTCTTTAAAAGTCTTTACCCCGGCTATGGTTTTACCCTTCACGTTACACCTTTGATTTCAATGCTGGCCTTGGGTTTAATTGCCTCTGGGGTTAAAGGATTAAAGCAGTATTGGCGGGAATTGCTGCTTCTGGCTTTTTTTGTCTTAAATCAAGAACTAATATTGAAATTTTTCAATGTATCTTTATTAACCGCTAAATTCACATCTGTTATTCTTTGGTTTTTAGGATTCCCCATTGTGCAACGAGGGGAAATTTTAAGTTTGCCAACCGGATCTGTACAAATTGGCGGAGCTTGTGCTGGTGTAGGTACTATCCTTCAGCTATTGGGGTTAGCTTTAGTTGTTTTACTAATTTTTCCAACTAAATTGAAGGAAAAGATTTTATTGCCATTCGTTGCTGTTATCGTAGCCTTTACATTAAATGGGATACGAGTAGCTTTGATGACTGTTTTGGCAGGATTGTCAAACAAAGAAGCTTTTGAATATTGGCATCTTGGTGATGGTTCTTTAATCTTTTCTATGATTTCTGTATTTATTTTTGGATTAATTTGTCGATTTTGGCTGTTAAAACCAGGCACCGAAATGGCAAAGCTGTAGAATTTTAATTGCAGCTATAGCAGTCCTAAATGATGCGTGAAAACAAGCTCCCCGACAACTCTTACAAAGTTGGGGAGCTGAAAGGTTGGAATCTCACAACTAAAACAGGATTGCTATGTTTTTGACTGATGCAGCTTAGTGTAGTGGTAAAAAAGTGAACTGGGATTAGCTTCGAGGCGGAGTGCTTTTCAAACCCTTCAAACGCTTCCAGGCGAAGTACATTCCTAGCAAGAGAACAGCCAAGATGTTGCCTAAGATTTGGCTGGGTTCGGGCACTGGGTCGGGATCTAACGATTGGCTGGATGGCTGCACTGGATTAGATAGCGGCTGGCTGTTTGCTGCTGACGGTGCTGACGGTGCTGACGGCACGTTGCTAGCAGTAGGTTTGCTAGCTACTAGCGCTTTGCTGGGTGGCGGCGCTTGACTAAGCGGGGGTACGTTACTGTTTTGACCAGAAGTTGCTTCAGCGTCCATACCCTCTGGGGTTTCTACCGGAACTTGCACCTGCTGAGTTTTCTTAGGATCGACTCGCACTTCTTCAGTGACAGCGACAAAGGAGGTGTATTGCGATAACAACCGATAAGCGAGTGCGGTATCTGTAACAGCTTTGACATGATTTGGGCTTTCGCCATCATACATTTTATTCATCAAATCTTTAATCCGGGCGCGTCCCCATAGTTGAGCGATCGCGCTATTGCCACCGCCATCAAATTCAATGGGTACCTTCTTCTCATAGCGTTTGCCACCCGCGACGATCCCAGTAATTCGCAAAGTTCCCTTAGCGCGATCGCCTTTGCGTCCAAATAATACTAATGGCTGATTGGCAAATAAATCAGGGGGTTTGATTGGATAGATTTGCGGTGCTTTTCCAGTGCCTTCCCAGCCAACTTCAATATTCGTTAGTACGGGATTATTGATTTGTTGGGAGAACTTTTCGACGACTTTTTGGGCGGGTTCGTTAGGGGGAACCACTTCAGAAGTCCCTCGCCCTTCCTCTGCTAAACGGTCGATCAAGAAGCGGTTCACTGAAGGACCAACACCGAAGCTATAAAGTCGATTTCCAGGCTTCAGCCGCTTTTTAATTTCTGCGATCGCTTGCCGGTCGTTATCAATTAAACCGTCAGTAATTAAGACAATACTCCGCAGGCGTCCTGCTGGCGCGGCGGGGAAATTTAAGACGGTTTGAATCCCATTGAGTAACTCGGTACCACCGTTAGCATCTAGGCGATTGATATAATCCAGCGCTTTTTGTCGGTTTTGCGGCGTATTCAGTAAAGGTGTAGGAGATAGCTGCGTCGCGCTATTAGCAAAGTCAATAATATTAAAGGTATCGCCGGGATTGAGTCCATTGATAAAGCGGCGCATTAGTTCCTTCGATTGCTCGATTGGCGCTCCGCTTTGAGATCCAGAGGTATCCATGAGAAATACCACATCTTTGGGTACAATCTCATTACTTTGATACTTCACGGCTGGAATTAAATAGGAAGCAAAGTGACCGCCGCGTTCATCCGCCTCTGATAAGACTGTGGACTGGGTTTGGGCACTTGATACCTGATAACGCAGAATCAGGTCTTTATTCGGAATTGCGTTCTCCTTGCTTAATTCAATCCGCATGATGCGACCATCTTGGGTAGTGCGGATTTGATGAGAAGGCGATCGCACTTCTTTCACTGGCACCCCTGCTTCGATTTCAACGGTTACACCAATATTTTGTCCAGAACGGTTTCCGGCTGGTAAAGTCGGCGGATTGATTTGCGAAGTGTCGGTAACTGAGTTTGTAGTGCTGTTGCTATTCGTTGAACTTCCTGAAATGTAGCGCGGTCCCACTACCATTGGGAAGACAAATTCATAGTCCCCTTTTTCAAACTTCAGGCTTTCACTGTAGCGAATTGTGACATCGATTTTTTCGCCCGGTTTGATGTTAGCCAAGGACTGAGTAAAAATATTGTCTCGTTCTTGGTCTAATAATGCAGCAGTTTTTCCTTCTTGTTTGGCTTGTTCGTAAATTTGCTTTGCTTCTTCGCGTTTTTTGATGACGCCTCGGATGATGCGATTGCCTACTCTTATCTCCATGTCATCTACCGCCGCTTCATCGGGCAGTGGAAACTTATAGACAGCTTCTAAGGGATTGTTAAAGGGATTTTCAAAGGTTTGCGTTACCTCCACCCGCGACACATTCCCTGTGACTTTCGCCACAACTTCCGTATGTTTCAACGGAAACACTTGCTCCTGTCCATCCACAATCGCGAATAAGCTGCCTTCAGTAAGAGATGCTTGCCTCTCAATTTGCTGAGTCACCATCTCTACCACAGGAGAAACTAAGTACCGCACTCCCGCAAATCCAAACAATAGGAAGGCACCGGCTATCAGCCATTTTTTCTTAGAGTTAGGTTTAGTAGTTGGGAGCAATCGCGCATTCAAATCTTGCAACACTTCATCTGCTGATTGATAGCGCCGCTTTGTACCCGTTTGCAGCATTTTGTCGAGAATGCTACCTAACTGTTTATTTACTGGTGTCTTTAAAAAATGCCGCCAAACCCAGGTATCTTCACTTGTATCGCTCAAGTCGAAAGGAGGAATTTGGGTAAGCAAGTGGATACAAGTAACGCCCAAACTATACAAATCGCTAGCAAAAATCGCTTTCCCTTTGGCTTGTTCGGGAGCCGTATAAGCAGCAGAACCAATAACCGTTCCGGTTCTGCCTAACATCGTCTCAGTCGCATACTTTGCTGCGCCAAAATCGACTAACACGAGTTTGCCATCTCGACGGTTGCGAATGATATTTTCGGGTTTAATATCCCGGTGAATCATCTGCTGACTGTGGACAAATTGCAACACCGGCAGCAAACTTTGCAGGAGTTGCCGAATTTCTACTTCTTTAAACGGCCCTTTTTGGGCTAATTCTTGAGCTAAGTTTTCTCCATCGATAAACTGTTGCACTAAATACTGATGGTCATCTTGCTCAAAATATGCCAGCAGTTCGGGAATTTGATGATGTTTCCCAACAACCTCTAAGCGAGTTGCTTCTTGACGGAATAACTCTGCTGCTTTTTGGCGATTGTTTGTTCCTTGTTGTTGGGGAAAAAACTGTTTAATCACACAGCGCGGTTCCGATGGCTGGGACTTATCCACCGCTAGAAAAGTTCTCCCCATACCCCCTTGACCAATCGGTTTAATCGCACGATAGCGATCGCTCAGCAGTAATTGCGATCCGCAACTTTCGCAGATTGTGGCATTTCCAGGATTTTCTGGCTGCTTACAATTAGGATTCAGGCAATAACACCGACGCCGATCGTGAGCTGTGCTTTTTTGAGGCGGGAAGGTCGTCATAGCAGCCCTTTTTCAAAACCGTTCACGCCATTCTAGCCATTTCATTTCTAAAATTAATATGAAAAATTGGCTAGAAACGCGCTCAGGACAAGGTTTTGAGCTTTGTAGGAAGATGAACTTCTCCAAGTAGTACGGCAGAAGTTGCGCCGGTAACTTGGGGAAGATTGCCAGGGATGCCTAACTGACGCCAATATGCCAAAACAGCGAAAGCGATCGCTTCTTTGAAATCAGCATTCACACCCGCTTCATCCGTCGTCAACACTGGCACGGGTTGTAAAGTCGCTTGTAGGCGCTGTTTTAAATAGAGATTGCGACTGCCACCGCCACACAATAACACCTCGTCAGGCATCTGCGGCAGGAAAGTGCGGTAGCTATGAACAATTGACGCAGCAGTGAGTTCAGTCAGCGTTGCCAGCAGATCAGCGCTACTCAACTCATAAGCAGAGGCATCTGCGATACACTGCCGGAGATAGGTGTAGCTAAATAGCTCTCGACCCGTTGATTTGGGCGGTTGCTGCTGGAAGTAGTCCTGCTGTAGCCATTGCTCTACTAAATCGTTGCAGATTGTGCCTGCTGCGGCCCATGCTCCATCTTGATCGTAGGTTTTGACTCCATTCGTTAAATACTGCACCGCCAGGTCTAGAAGCGCATTTCCCGGCCCGGTGTCCCAGCCTCGAATATCTTCTAACCAGCTGCCCCGACGCGCCGGTAGATAAGTGACATTCCCAATCCCGCCAATATTTTGGACGCATCGGTTCTTGTCGGGTTGGCTCAATAAATAGGCATCTATTCCTGAAACCATTGGGGCACCCTGTCCACCGGCAGCAATATCCGCCGCCCGGAAATTACTCACAGTGGGAATGCCCGTCAGGTGGGCAACCAAGGCACCCCGACCTAATTGCAGGCTGTACCCCATTTTAGATTTTGGATTTTCAATTTTTTTGAATCCAGAATCTAAAACCGGCAATCCCAAATCGTCAGTGGGTGGGCGATGAAAAACGGTTTGTCCGTGAGAGCCAATTAAGTCGGCTGAATCGTTGCCGCTTTGAATGTTTTGGGCGGCTTGTGCGAAGGTGTAAGCGATCGCATCATCTAATTGGGCAAATTCAGCCATTGACAAGGATGCCCCGCCACAAACCTCTAGAATTTGCTTTGAGAGCGCATCTGGATAAGGATAGGTGGCTCCCGCTAGCAGAGTCACGTTGATATCCAAGTCTTTACCAGTAATCTCTACTAAAGCGGCGTCAATACCATCTACCGACGTGCCGCTAATTAAACCAATTACACGCATCATTTTAGTAATTAAAAATTAACCCTGAAAACTTAATCAGTTTTATTCATTGCTTAGAGGAGGTTTGTTCAGATGCAATGATGTGCAAATCAATATTTTTGAGATAGCGCATCAACTGCTGGACAAAAGACCCCTTCCAGAATAACTCCCAACGAGATTTTTGAGAATGCCCAAGCACCACTTGAGTAATCCGATACTGTTGAGCGACAGATGCGATCGATTGCGGTACATCATGATTATTTACTCTTAAAAATTCCCCGCCAAATTCTAAAGTCAGCTTCTCGCAAGTTTCAATATATAAACCTTCTTCCTTCGTCAAAAAGCGTTCCGGATGGGACACAAACACCGCATACAGGCGACCCCTCATATAATCAGCAATTCGCGCCCCGCGGCGCAACAGTTGTACCGAATTTGGATAAGTCGAAATACACACCAGCACCCGTTCGTGAACCGAGAAAAATCCATCACTGGGTGTAGAAGTAATCGCATCCTCTTCAACGTTGTCCGCCACTTCCCGCAGTGCCAGCTCTCGCAACGCTACTAAATGACGCCGTTGAAAGAAATTTTGTAGCGCCCGATCTATCTTATCCGGCGCGTAGATTTTTCCCTCCACTAGCCTTTCTTCCAAAGTTTCCGGCGTAACGTCAATCACCACCACTTGCGTTGCTTCATCCAACAGCCGATCTGGGATGCGTTCTCGTACCACAACGCCAGTAATTCGCGCCACCAAATCATTGAGACTTTCTAGATGCTGGATATTTACCGTAGAATTTACATCAATTCCAGCATCCAAAATCACCTCAACATCTTGGTAGCGTTTTTCCCGTAGAGAACCGGGGACATTTGTATGCGCCAGTTCATCTACTAACACCAACTGCGGCTGGCGCTCCAAAATGGCATCTGTATCCATTTCTGTCAGAGTCATCCCGCTTCTGATAATTGTTTTACGGGGTATTACCTCCAGCCCCTGAGCTTTTTGAGCCGTCTCCTTGCGCCCGTGGGTTTCCAGCAACCCGATAACAACATCAATCCCTTCCTGTTTAAGTTGGTCGGCTTCTTCCAGCATCCGATAAGTTTTGCCGACACCGGGAGCCATGCCAATGTATATTTTGTGGTTGCCGCGTCGGGCGGGACGAATGTTAGAATTCAGCGCTCCTGAAAACTCACTTTTAGGAATCATAATTGTTGGATGTTAATTGTTCATTGTTCCTTGCTGATTGTTCATTGTTCATTGCCTTTCACACTGAACTATGAAATGAACGATGAACTATGAATTACTGGCAGATTGTAAATTATCCAGCGCCAAATTCAACTTAAGGACATTCACCCCAGGTTCGCCAAAAATTCCCAAAAATCTACCATCAGTGTATTTGGGAATCAATGCTTGAACTCGATCTACTGATAATGAGCGAGCCGCCGCCACTCTTGCGGCTTGGTTATAGGCAGTTTCTACACTGATATGTGGATCTAAGCTAGAGCCAGACGTGTAAATTAAATCGGCTGTGGGCTGAATACCAGATGCTTTCAATTGTTGGGTTGTTGCTTCTACCCGCTTGAGTAAATCTGGATTGCTAGGAGCAAGGTTGCTGGCACCTGATACACCAGTGATTTGACCTATATTTTTGCGATCGCGTTCTGCGGCTGTAAAGCTGCTGTAGTTCGTCGTGCTGGGACGACTTGTGAAATATTGAGGAGAAGAGAAGGGTTGACCAATTAAGGCAGAGCCATAGACTCGTCCTTGATTTTCGATGATGCTGCCATTTGCCTGATAGGAAAACAAAACTTGCCCAACTATTATCGTGAACAAGGGATAAATTATTGCTGTTAGGAGCCAGAGAACTAAGGCGACTCGAATTGCTTTAATGGTTTCTCGCATAAAAGACCTAAAAAATGGGGATTTTGTGGGGTCGGGGTTTCCCCACCCTTGCTAACAGAGGTTTGAATTTTATTAAAAATTCAAAATTTAAACCTCAAAAATTTTTTTAGAAGCGTTCCGGTTGGAAAATAACCACAAACAGGTAAATCGACAAGGTTATCGTAAGCAGACCGAGTGCCATCAACCAGAAAGTTTGTCCTGAAGAAAGCGTTCCTCCGGTTGCGGCTTGCACAGCTGGCGTTATCAGCAGATTCAAGCACAACAGAATAAATAATTGCCGCAGCAAAGGTTGCTTACGCCATTGCGCCTTCAACGAATCAATACTCTGCGCCATTTCCCCCAATATTTCATTCAAATTAAATCGCCTCATAAATCTCCATATACGCTTCTTCTCTTTGTGTCTTGGAGCAGTTCGTTTTTAAGCCAAACCCGCAGCAGTAATTAAAACATCAATTACTTTAATTGCAATAAACGGCGCAATCACTCCACCCAAGCCATAAATTAGGATATTCCGCTGGAGCAATTGATTAGCCGTGAGCGGCCTGAATTTAACTCCAGTCAGCGCCAAAGGAATCAAAGCGGGAATAATCAAAGCGTTGTAAATTAGAGCTGATAAAACTGCCGATTTTGCACTCGCTAATCCCATAAGATTGAGACTGTTAATTCCAGATGGAGCAAATATCGCGGGGATAATCGCGAAGTATTTGGCAATATCATTCGCAAGCGAAAAAGTAGTCAGCGCCCCACGAGTAATTAACAGTTGTTTGCCGATTGTCACTAAGTCAATTAACTTAGTGGGGTCAGAATCCAAATCCACCATATTCGCCGCTTCTTTCGCCGCCTGAGTGCCAGAATTCATCGCTACGCCTACATTAGCCTGAGCTAAGGCAGGGGCGTCGTTGGTGCCATCGCCCGTCATGGCAACCAATTTACCTGCTGCTTGTTCGCGCTGAATGACGGCGATTTTGTCTTCTGGAGTAGCTTCGGCGATGAAGTCATCGACTCCGGCTTCTTGAGCGATAACGGACGCGGTGATTCGGTTATCGCCAGTTAACATCACAGTGCGAACGCCCATCCGTCGCAGTTGGTCAAAGCGATCGCGTATACCTGGTTTGATGATATCTTTCAGGTAAATGATGCCGTAGATGTCGCTTCCTTGACAAACGGCTAGAGGTGTGCCACCGAGTCGGGAAACTTTTTCGTAGGCTGCATCGAGGTCTGGTGCCAGATTACCGCCACGGGAACGCACAAATCCCTTGATCGCATCTACTGCACCCTTACGGACTTCAGAACCATCGGGCAAATCCGTACCGCTCATGCGCGTTTTAGCAGAAAATTCGATTGCCTCAGCTGCATTGCGGTCAAAATCCACTGTTGACCCTAACTTCTCTGCGAGTCTGACAATTGACTTGCCTTCTGGCGTCTCATCAAATACGCTGGCAGCCAGAGCAACTTTCGCAATCTCATCCATCGAATGACCGTTAACTGGGATAAATTCCTCGGCTAAACGGTTTCCTAAGGTAATCGTGCCCGTTTTGTCCAAAATCAGGGTATTGACATCGCCACACGCTTCTACGGCTCGTCCAGATGTCGCTACCACGTTAAACTGGGCGACTCTGTCCATCCCGGCAATCCCAATCGCACTTAGCAAGCCGCCAATCGTGGTAGGAATCAGCGCCACTAACAGAGCAATCAGCGTGGCTACGCCCACCGGATTATTGACGTAGTTTCCGTATGATGGCAGCGTTGCTACAACAATCAGAAACACCTGAGTAAGAACTGCCAGCAATACTGTCAAAGCAATTTCGTTGGGCGTTTTGCTGCGTTCTGCACCTTCCACCAGAGCAATCATCCGGTCTAAAAATCCCTTACCTGGGTCGGATGTTACTCGCAGAGTTAGTTCATCGGAGATAATCTTCGTGCCGCCGGTAACAGAACTCGCAATATCTGAGCCTGGTTCTTTCAACACTGGCGCAGATTCCCCAGTAATTGCCGATTCATCAACGGAGGCGACACCCGCAATCACTTCCCCGTCGGCGGGGATGATATCACCAGCAATCACTTTTATGCGATCGCCTTGCCTTAAATTAGTTGAAGATACCTCCTCAATTGAGCCATCGGGCAATAATTTCCGAGCAGTTGTGTCGGATTTTGTTGCCCGCATCGAGTCGGCTTGTGCCTTACCGCGTCCTTCTGCCACCGCTTCCGCAAAATTAGCAAATAGCAGGGTAAATAGCAGAATTACAGTAATTAGACCATTAAATAGCCGCTGGTTTTCGCCCGGTACTGTGCCAAACAAATTTGGGTCAATTGTTACCAGTGCAGTGATGATGGTGCCAACCCACACCAGAAACATAACTGGATTTTTCAGCATGATTCGTGGATTGAGCTTGACAAAAGCATCCCGGAAGGCTCTCTGATAAAGCCCTTTGGTATTTACCTGGGAGGTATGTTTGCGTGAAGAACGTGGCCCGCGTGGTTGGCGAATCTGTTGAGGCGAAGTCGGATTTTCAGATGTCATAGATAGTCAGAGGGAGAAACTAGCCGCAGAGGACGCACACAGAGGAGGAAAGTGGGTTTTATTTATCCTCCTTTAGCAATTTGGAAAGCTTCGGCTATAGGGCCAAGTGCTAAAACTGGGAAGAAGGTTAACGCGCCTAAAATCAAGATGATTCCCGCTGTGACGGCGGTAAATAGAAGCGTATCGGTGCGGAGGGTTCCGGTTGTTTCGGGTACTGGTTGTTTATGAGCCATGCTGTCGGCTAACAGCAGCATGGCGATAATCGGGATATAGCGACCGAGTAAGAGGCTGAAACAGGTACTCACGTTCCACCACAGGGTAGCGTCGCCCAATCCTTCAAAGCCAGATCCGTTGTTGGCGGCGGCTGAGGTGTACTCGTAGACGACTTGGGAGATGCCGTGAAAGCCAGGGTTGCTGATTCCAGCGAGGGTATTAGGAAAAGCAAGAGTAATGGCTGAGGGAATCAATACTGCTATCGGGTGGATGAGTAGCACGACGCTGGCAAGAACAATTTCTTTTTTCTCAACTTTTCGTCCCAAAAATTCTGGGGTTCTTCCCACCATCAACCCGGTCAGAAATACTGTCAAAATTAGGTAGATGAACAAGTAAGCGGTTCCAGTCCCCTGACCACCCCAGACAATCTGAAGGAACATATTAAAGAGGGTAGAAAAGCCTCCGGGAGGCATTAAAGAATCGTGCATCCCGTTGACAGCACCGCTCATTGTTCCTGTTGTCGTAATTGCCCAAAGTGCTGTCTGTGCCCAACCAAATCTAACTTCTTTGCCTTCTAAGTTGGGAATAGGTTGCTGTCCTCCCAGAAGATTATTCACTAGAGGATTTCCTTGATATTCGCCAATGGCAGTAATGCTAATCAGGACAGCATAAATAATAAATACCATCCAAAATAGCAGCCATCCCTGCTTTTTGTTATTGGCAAAAATGCCGTAAGTTATAATCAGCGACGCTGGAATGCAAACCATCGCAATTATTTCTAGCAGATTAGAAAAGCTATTTGGATTTTCAAATGGATGGGCGGAGTTGATGGCAAAAAATCCGCCGCCATTTTCTCCTAACTGTTTAATACTTTCAATGTGGGCGACAGGACCACGGGCAATGATTTGTATTCCATTTTCTAAGGTAGTAGCAGCCTGCGGTTCAGCTAAAGTTTCCGGAACGCCCAGAATTATTAACAATATCGCTCCTAAGATGGACAGAGGTAGCAATATCCGGGTAATGGATTGAATTAAATCGACGTAAAAGTTACCCAGAGGTCTCCCAGTTAAGCCGCGAATAAAGGCAATTGATACTGCCAATCCGGTCGCGGCTGAGGTAAACATTAGATAACCCAGTGCTAACATTTGACTGGCATAGCTGAAGGTAGTTTCGCCAGCATAATGCTGCTGATCTGTATTGGTCAAAAATGAGATTGTTGTGTGCAGCGCTAAATCCCACCTAGGGGTACTTAATCTGCTAGGATTTAGGGGTAGGAATTGCTGTAGTATGAGAATTAGATAAACTAATATACCCATAACCAAGTTGGTGTAAAGCACGGCACGGACATACTGGCGACCCGTCTGATTCTCTTGGTTTCGCAAGCCTGCCAGTGCGTAAATCGCTTTTTCTATCGGTATTATTATCGAGTCAAAAAAGGTTGTCTCTCCTTTAAATACACGAGCTATGTAGTTACCTAAAATCTTACTGATTGCTACCACAATTAGTAAGGTTATGACGATTTGAAAGAAGCCTTGCCACATAAAAAAGCCTAATCTAATCTAATCTCTACAATTTACTTCTAGATAAATTAGACAAATAAATCTTTAACTTGTCCGATTAGCATCCTAATACGTAGGCGAAAAATACCACAATTGGATTAGATATATAACCTAGATATACCTGTATTAATAGACTTTCTATACCTGCAAGTATAGATCCAGGTTTCTAGCTAAAGTGAGGATATAGTATATGTCATGTGGTGCTGTTCATCAGTTAAAACTACATCTGATGAGGAGAGTACGCACCTTGGTGGCTATCAAAGCAAATCTTGTGACTAAAAATCAGCACTCAACTATGCGTTGGCTAATTGCAGGGGCATTTGCTGTCTTGATTCTGCTGGAGTTTTCCACACCTCCATCCTATGTATTTGGCTACCTCTATATCGGGCCAATTTTACTGACGAATTCGCGCTTGAGTCACCCCGCAACCCTTATACTTACCCTTTCTGCTGCTAGTCTAACTATCTTAAATTTGTTTTCTCCCGCTCTTGAAGCGATCCAACCGTCAACAGTAGCAAACCGATTGATTGCAGTGATAGCGTTGGCGGTGACTTGCTGGTTGCTGCATCGCAACCAGCGTTATGAAGAGGCAATGCAGAGACAACAAACTCAATTGCGAGCGCAACAACAACTGGCAAGTATTCGTGAAGATTTTGCCTCTACTTTGACACACGATCTCAAAACTCCTTTGTTAGGCGCAATTGAAACGATTAAATCTTTCCAATTAGGGCACTTTGGTGCTTGTACGCATCAGCAACAAAAAGTTTTGGCAATGATGGTTCGTTCTCACACTTCGACATTACATCTAGTGGAGACGCTGTTGGATGTCTATCGTAACGATACCAAAGGGCTAAAACTGGTGCTTTCGCCCGTGAATCTAGTTACTTTAGCAGAGGAAGCGATCGCTACATTGACAGATTTAGCTTCTTCGCGTCGGGTGTATATTACTCTCAGTCATGGTTTAACCGATTTTCGCCGCTTTTTGTGGGTGAATGGAGATGCCTTGCAATTACAGCGAGTCTTCATAAATTTACTCACTAATGGCATTAATCATTCCCCGCGTGGCGGTAAGGTAGAAGTCATACTGGAGTACCATGCTGATTCTCAAATTGTGAAAATTCTCGATAATGGGCAGGGCATCACAGAAGAAGAGTTACCCTATCTATTTGAGCGATTTTACCAAGGACATAGCGATCGCATTGCCACAGGATCTGGGCTGGGTTTATATCTGACTCGTCAGATTATTGAAGCGCACGGCGGTACAATTTGGGCAGAAAACCAGGAACCACGCGGGGCAATGTTTTGCTTCCGATTGCCTCCCCACTTAGTGCAAATTGAAAATTAAATGAAATAAAAAACGATAAATTACCTTTTTTCCTTTTTAAAACCAAAACTCTAAGACCTCTGAAATAAAAGCTTCTGAAATGAAACCTTCGCTGCGGATTTTGTTGGTGGAAGATGATGAACTGTTTCGCTTGGGACTGCGGATGCGGTTGCAACAGGCAGGGTTAGAAGTTGTTGGAGAAGCGGTTGATGGCGAAACCGCTGTGGAATTGACGAATTGCTATTTACCAGATGTAGTGTTACTGGATGTGGGACTACCTGGTTTGGGAGGCGTTGAAGCGTGTCGCCAAATCAAACAGCAGCATCCAGAACTGCCCATCCTAGTTTTAACCTCTCATTCCCAAAAATCCTTGATTGAGCGACTGATTGCTGCCGGTGCCCAAGGCTATTGTCTCAAAGGGATTGAAGCCGAGGTGTTAATTTTGGCGTTACGTTCAGTGGCAACAGGAGCCTCGTGGTGGGATCAAGCTGTTACAGCAGAAATACGCGCCGTATTTGGCGATATACCGACACTCACTTCATCCAATTCATCAAAGATATCTGTGCCATTGGCAAATCTCCTCACGAGTCGGGAACAGGAAATTTTGGCACTAATTGCCGCCGGTAAGACTAATCAAGAAATTGCCGAACTTCTGCACATTGCGCTAGGCACCGTGAGGGTTCACGTCCACGCTATTTTACAAAAGCTGGAGGTACGCGATCGCACTCAAGCCGCCATCTTGGCAATTCAAAGAGGATTAGTAGCCGCAGATTTGTTACTACGAGAATAATTAAGCAAGATTCATTTATAGTAGGAGGTTCCTATGACCTCAGCAGAAACACCATTTGCCGTCGGTTTCACCCTTCCCGACCATACTCAGTTACCAGACTCCGATGGCACATTTGTGAAAAACTTTCCTTTAGGGGTTGAGTTAGGCATTTGGCAGGGACGATACACAAATATGGAATTTCCCTGGTTGCGCTGGTGGGATGCTCAGGGAAACTTGCTGCTAGATGGTACGGAAGCACAGATAGCAGAAGACCGGGCACAGCTTGCAGAAGACCGCGCTGAGCGCTTGGCAGAACGCTTGAAGGCAATGGGTGTTAATCCGGATGACTTAACTTAAGAGCAGGTAGGCAAGAAACCCGGTTTTTCTTGAAATGTTTCTGGGTGCGATTGTTTTAGCAAACTCAGTAGCTAAGCTACTGAGTATAAGCACAGCGCCCCAACCCAGTACCTAAAGAATCAGGCAAAGATATTCTGTGGTGCGATCTGGGAACAATAAGTGTGTAATCAACACTAAAGGATTCTGGCGTTGCTGAATGGGGGTATGAATCAAGCTGGAACAGGCACATCCCAAAACTTCAGGTAGTGAAGTAACAAGCGAATTGAGTGTCTCAGCATTTCCTCGCTCTTGG